>NZ_WBKL01000142.1:0-38680 GCF_015714705.1 Nostoc sp. NZL
AGATTCAATTGTGCCAATGATTGAAGCTGTAGGTGCGAAAGTTATCTGTTTATCCTCATATTCCCCCGATTTTAATCCAATTGAACTATGGTGGTCACAACTTAAATCTTTTTTACGCAGTTTCGCTCCAACTACAACACAAATGATTGATAAGCTAATCTCAGTTGCACTCGAATTAATAAATCCTCAACATTTAAGAAACTGGTTTGCTAGTTGCTGCTACTGTACCTCATAACAGCCGTAGATGCTGTATTTACCATCTTGATCGCGATCGCCTAGAAGCAGTGTGGAACTAACACCCAAAATTGTATGTGACTTTAGGGAAAATCTGGCTACCGTGTCACTAGAATGCTTCTCAATCTTGGTACTGAGGTGAATTGTTGAAAATGTTTACAAATCTTGGGTAAGTGAACTAACTCTCCGTAAAAAGCCGCCATAACCGGACACTTGACATTACCTAATTTCCTTCTAAAAATATCCCTCTCCTATTCCTTTTGGCTCCCAAAAACGTTCCTATATACTTTCAATTTGACTCTATTATACCTGTTACAATTATTCAAAACCTTACTCTACAAGCACCTTACCTGCTACATGGTAAACTCAACCACCCTGTTATGCTCCCTTTCTCCCTTCCCCTGCTTTACGGGCTAAAGTAGGGTATTTGTGGCACAGATGACCATCGCTTTCTTCCAACTTGGAGTTATTTTGCAAATAGTCTCCTACTTCATTGCAAGTCTGCTTCATCAACTCATCGAATGATTGAATCGGCCACAACTTGGCAATGCTATCATCTCCAGCGCTAGCCAGTATCTTGCCGTCTTTGCTAAAATTGACATTCCTGGCCTCGCCTTGATGTGCTTTCCAGGCTGCAAACTTCTCCAGATTCTGCGAGTCCCACAACTTGATGTTACCTTTTTGATCGCCACTGACAATCATCTTGCCATCAGGGCTGAATGCTACTGAATTCACCTTCGCCCCATAATTTACTGCCTCCACAAATTCCTGGAATGGTTTATTACCCTGCAAGTTCCATAAGCGAATAGTGCCATCATCTCCAGCGCTAACTAGTCGCTTGCCATCGGGACTGAATGCCACACTATAAACAGGGCCTAGATGACCCGGAATATCTGTGATCAACTTCTGTTTCTGCAAGTTCCATAAGCGAATAGTGCCGTCATTTCCGGCACTAGCCAGCAGCTTGCCATCTGGGCTAAAACTGACTTTGCAGAAGTGGTTTTCACGGGGGAATTTTACCATAGAGAACTTTGCTAACTGCCACCGCTTTTGCCAGTCCCACACAAGAACAATACCATTCTCTCCTACACTAGCTACTAGTTTGCTATCCGGACTAAAACTGACATCGCATATATGCTGTGGATAATCGGAAGATTCTGCCATTGATAAGGTTGTTAACTGTTGACCATGCAAGTTCCATAGGCGGACATTGCTATCATCTCCGGTACTACCAATCAACTGACCATCCGGGCTATAACTGGCACTGTGGATTCGTTGACCTTGATGTGCTGTCCATGCTAGTAACTGTTGACCTTGTAAATTCCAAACGCGGATGATGCCATCATCTCCCCCAGTCACCACTCGTTGACCATCTGGGCTAAAATTAATGCTGAGAACTCGTTTTTGATGACCTGATAATTCTGTCACCTGCTGATCATGCAAGTTCCACATACGGACAGTTTTATCATCTCCGGCACTAGTTAGTAGTTGACCATCTGGGCTAAACCTGACACTTCTAACTGGGCCTTGATGCCCAGCAAATTTCTGCAACTCCTTACCCTGCAAGTTCCATAAACCGACAGTGCCATCTCCGGCTGCACTAGCTACTTGTTGACCATCTGGGCTAAATTGCACACTCCAGATTCGGCCTTGATGCCCTGTAAAAGGTTTCCCCAACTGTTGACCCTGCAAGTTCCACAGGCGAACAGTTCTGTCCTGTCCACCACTGACCAGTAACTGACCATCTGGGCTAAAACTGATACTACTGACAGGCTGTTGATGCCCTGTAAAAGGTTTCCCTAACTGCTGACCCTGCAAGTTCCACAGGCTGATAGTACTGTTTTTTCCGGCTGTAGCCAGTAGTTGTCCGTTGGGGCTAAAACTGACACTATTGACCGAGTTTTGATTTGCTTTCCATCCTCGCAACTGCTGACCTTGTAAGTTCCAAATGCGGATTGTATCGTCATCGCTGCCGCTAGCAATTAGCTGGCTATTTGGGCTAAAACGGATGCTCCTCACCCGACTTTGATGCCCTTTCAATTCTGCTAACAGTTGACCCTGTAAGTTCCATAAGCGACCAATGCCGTCCTCTCCGCCTGTAACCAGTAGCTGCCCATCCGAGCTAAAATCGACGTATCTGACCAAGTTTGTCTTCCATTTAACCTGCTCCTGACCTTGTAAGTTCCACAAATTAACAATGCCGTCCTCTCCAGCGCCTACCAGTAACTGCCCATCTGCGCTAAAACTGCTTCTGACGGTGCCTTGATGGCCTTCCAAGCGGTTGTGTTCTTTGACTGTATAAACTGCCGTTTGTAGTGTTCCTTGTACTTGATTTTGTAGCTTTTCTGGCTTGAATAACTGCACCAGAGGTTGATTGAGCAGTGTTCCGGCTCGTAAACTCGCGATCGCCCCATCTAACACTGGCGTTCCCAAGTCTACTTCTGCATTTTCTCTAAAAGCACTAGCTTGGCCTATTTGTGCGTTTCTTAAATTAAACAGAGCGTAAAGAGTTAATCCACTTAACCCGAGGATGACGGCCATCGCAATGCGCGATCGCCAAGCAATATTCTTGCGTTTTTGCACAACGCTACGCTGTACAAACTCCGCTTCTAACTGGTTGAACCAATTTTCATTGGACTTAAGTTTTTCACTCAAGACATCGAGATAAGGATTAGCATTCCAAAGAAACTGTACCTGTTTTTCTCGGTGTTGCTGTTGCTGACTTTGTGTTCGTCGCCACAGGCGCAACAGTTGAGCGTTGATTTTGTCAAATGAGTTTTCCACAACATAGCAACTGCTATCCAACCAATCCAAAACAGGTTCTACCTTGGCTTGCCAACCTGATGGTATTTCCCTACTTTTAACGCTTTTCCACTCGAAAGCAGCTGGTGTAAGTTGTCGTTGTAGAATTAAACTTTCTGCCTCATCTTGTTGCCACGCCAGCAGCTTTTGCCATCCCCGCACCAAGGCATCATGGGCAGGTTCTACATAAGCTTGATCCTCAGTATCTTGTCCTTGAACTAGCAGACGTGCTGCCGAAAAGCGCCGAATTACCTCTTTTACCAGCCCATTTTCTGGTTCTGGGTACTGCATCTCAGATAAAGGTACACGTCTACGCGCCAACTCTCCTCCCACCGCTACCATTCGCAGCATGACATGACGGATAGTTTGTTCGTAAGCTTGATTGTCATTGACTAACTCCTCATATTCAGAGTTGGCTCTTTGGGTAAGACTTTGGATCACTCCACCCAGTTGTTCATAATCTGCTTGCGTAATCGCTCGGTTATTCCTTTTACCCTGGCGCACAGCCTTTAAATACTTGAGGTAAAGTTCACTTAAGGTAAAGGAAAGTAGCGGTAACGCTCCTGGCATTTGTGCTACTTCATCTATTAACGTATCTACCAGATTGTGCGGCTCAAAATACATCACCCTTTTTGAGGCTGGTTCTTCAATACAGGCGCGTAATTCCTCCCGCGTCATTGCTGGCACGATAAATCGCGCGCTTTGCCAATATGGTTCTAAGGCAGAATTTCGCAACTGAGGTTCAAAATCCGAGCGTAAAGTTAGTACGAGGCGAAAATTATCTGAATATTTAGCTACTGTTTGCGCCAATAAATTTAAAAATTTCTGCCGTTCTTGCTCGTCTTGGCAAAGGGTAATAAGTTCTTCTATCTGATCAATTACTAATAGCAACTTTGACTGGGGATAAAGCTGACTCCAAGTTGCTAAACTAGCACTCAGGCTTTCTCGCAATAGTATGTTATTTAAAGCCTTCACCGGAGACTCCCCAGGACGTATAGTTCCTAGAATTTGCCACTGAGGCTGACTTCGCAAGTATGGGATCAATCCTGCTTTTACCAAGCTCGATTTTCCGGTTCCAGAAGCCCCAAGTACTACAGTTAAAGGTTGATTACTGACAAATTCATGTAACTTTTCAGTCAAAGTTTGTCTACCAAAAAACAGTTGCTTGTGTTCTTCTTCAAAGGATTCTAAGCCACGATAGGGGTTTTTTGATTCATCGAGTGGTGGTGCTGGAGGTAAATTTAATACATGTCCAGGAGTCAGAAAGATATACTCACCCTTGTCGTGTTTCTTCAGCGGCCAAATACCAGGGGTTTGCCGATGATGATCTTTGACAGTGGACGGCTCTATGCGATCGCGCAAATTAAGGTAGAGTTTAGTAGCAGTAATTACTCCGTCTCCTGAAGGCTGACCATAAGCAGCAGGATATAAATCAACTCCATTTGTCAGTGCTTCTAAGAGGGCGGTAGCAAAGGGTGAATGATCTCCAATTTGACCACGGTAATCTGCATCGAGTGCATTAGCATCTAAAGCTTTTTGGTCATAGGCAGCAGAGGTAATCACCTGCCATGCTGGATCAGAGATAAAGCGATCGTAGCGTTCTTGGTGAATCACTTCTGGCACAGTTAACAATTCTCTGGTGCTAGACCAGCGAAAGGCTCCGGCAAAACAGCAATCAAGGAATCCTAGGAAATGACGGCAAGGCAATTTCTCCAAAGCTTCCTGCAACTGAGTCATCGGTAAGTAGGTTTGAACCTCTCCGAGGATGGCATCTTGGGGAATTAAATAACCCTTTGGCCCATCATCAGCGTTCAGAGCAATTCCATGACCTGCAAAGTAAAACAGCAAACGATCATCTGAATGTACTTGTTCTGGCAGAGTTTCCCAAAGTAGTTCATTCAAGTTAGAGAGAGTTGCTACTTCATCCAAACACAACCACACTTGATATCCATGCTGTTCGCGTATAACTTGTACTAATTGTTGGGCATCATTAACAGCATTTTGGAGTGGGGAAATTCCGTTACCGTAATTATTAATTCCAATCACAAGTGCCAGGTTGTGCAAAAATTCAGACATGGTATTAGCCTTTTTTTTGTACTAATCAATCACATTTGTAGAGACTGATTAAGTTGATTTTGATTTTTGGGTTCTGTGTACTTGGATTGTTGATATTGCCATAATCCCATCATCGCTATTGCTGCTAATACAGCAATCAATACACTAATTAACTGTTGATGTCTTCTACTCTCGATTGAATGACGGTTAGTAGTGGTATGAAAAGCGCTGACAGTAGAAAGATTATCGACTTTTCCTGGAAGTAAACTTACTGTCTGATTAGGCGGTAAATTGTCTACAACAGCCATGCCAACTGAAGAGGGTAGAGGTGTGTGAGAAAGCTCTTCTCGATCTAGGTGAGTAGTTAAATAATTCTTTGAATTTACAGAACTACTCATCGCCGCATCTAAATGATGCCGCTGAACGCACAAGTTACAAGTATTTGCTAATGCTGCTAATCCTTCGGGATAAGTGAAATAAACAAAATGATCACAGCCAATTTCTTGAACTTGGGGTGGAGGCTGACGTTCTTGACTGACACTTTTGATGCTGTGTACAGTTGCAGCAAGGTCGTTTGGTTGACCAAAAAACGCTAGTCCTGCTGTCTTATGAAACAGCTTTTGCATTAGTCGCTCTAAAGGACTAGACTGCTGATTAGCTTCTGGTTGGAGAGCAGCGGGAATAATTGATGTATTACCAGCAATGATTGTGTAAGGAATCCCAGGATCAGGACTAGCTGCCAAGTTTTGCAAAAATTGAGAGCCAGGACGCATTTCATCTAAGGAAACATCGATAGTTTTAATCACCTCGACAGATTTGTTCATTGCCTTGAGCAACATTCCTAAAACTGGGATGGGCCAAGTAATTGTTGACAGACCATTTAGCCCAATACTCAAGGTTGTTAGCGCCCAATCTTGAATAGTAAACCAAGGAGAGCCAGCATTTGGTGTACCCAGCATAATTAAGTTTTGCACAACGCGTTCGTCGGAGACGTTGGCGGAGCCATCGCCTGCTTCTCTTTCAATAAACCAACGGGAAACCAGTCCTCCCATTGAATGAGCGACAATGTGCAAGGCTTTACCGTGATTTTCTCCTAAACCAACTGCTGCGAGTTTTTGCTTCAGGAGTTTGGCATTCTCCTCAATGGATGTGTTGAGGCTTTCATAGTCAAAGGTGAGAACTAGATCATATAAGTCAGTAAGTTTTGCCCTTTCTATACTCCCAACCATGTTTTGACTATCGCCAATGATACCGTGGATGAAAAGAACAATTCGCTTGGCTTGGGCAACTCTTTGCTTAACTTGCTCGATTGCACCAATGTAATTGACTACCCCATCTGGACTAACATCTGCTACAGCTAAACTTGGGTAATCAAACTGCCATCCTAAATTTTGAGACATTATTTTTTGGAACAAAATCCGAATAGAACCCCCAAGACTGCGTTTTCCTTCAATCACAGGTTCTGTTAAACGCTCCAAGATAATTTCTGTACCATCTGCACTACTGTGAGCGCGTCCTAAAGGTATGAAAAACTCGCCATCATAACTGATTGGTAAGAGATACTCGTCTGGTTTTAAGGAGGAATCAACAACTAGCTTTAAAGGATGATCTGGCGTGACAACAGAAGAGTCTTCTACCTGATTCAATTCCAATACACTCAACCCTGGATCAGTCCCTCGACTGGTAGTGAATTGAAAGGGTCGAATTCCCGAATTATTGGCCCTCAGAAGAGGCGGTAGTAAATAATTACCTAGATCCCTGGAAGACTGGGTGACTGTTGTCAGCCGGACATTAGCTTTTAAACTGGTATGTGATTGCAACTTCACACCAGAACCTAAGGAAACACTTTCTTGTCCTCTAGGAATCGATGTGGTGTTTTGTGGGTGAATAGTTGTAATGATGATTTGACTAGTTACCCAGTCGTCGCACATTTCTTCTTCTGGTTTAGCTCTAAGGTCGCGCGATGGAATCCTGTTCACTAAACGGTTCAGCGTGCCTTGACCTCGACGAGGTGTTGGTGTGGAACGAGAAGGTAAATCAAGCTCATCTTGTGTGAGCAAGGTAGCGTCAAATTCCGCAGTGCTGACAATTAATTTGAGAATATCTTTAACTTCAGTAATTCCCTGTCCCTGCCATAGTTTTTCGGGAACTTGGGCATAAATTGAATTACCGCCTAAAGCCCAAGCTTCATCTCCTATTTGTCCACTTGGTTGCAGCCAAATTCCTCCTGTTTCAAAGAAATCAGCACTCACTGCAAAACGATCTGTTAAATTCAGCAGAGCGCAATATACTGCTTCATTACTAGTATTTTTTAACTTTATTTTGAAATTAGGTTGCTTCCATTTGCCATTTTCTTGTTGATATTCCAGGCGCATCTGAATATCTTGCCGCTCTTGCCCATCTTGATAAACAAGTATTTGTACTGCGTCTGGTGGAATTCTGCTGCTGGCAGGGCTAGAAAGTTCGCAAATATTGGTCCAACGGGCAATATGTTCTAATCGTTGTATTGCCTGCGAGGCAGTTGCCTGTGTGTAACCTTGAATTTGAGCCACTAAAGGACGGTCATCGGCTGGTCGTGTAATCAGATATTCATCATTACAAGCCAGCAATTTAAACTCGGTAGTTTCAGGTGTAATCACTTCTCGTAGGTATAGAGAGGGTTGATTTTGAGACCTATCTGTCAAAATTGCGGTGCGTGCCAGTTCTACTCCTGCGTCTTCTCCAACAATCAATACTCCTTTAGGTGGTAGGGGAAGACTAGTAACAACGGACTTGAAAGTCATCTCTGTATTTAAGTATCTGACATTGTTAATTTGAACTTTGCTCAACTGCGGCATGACTTCAAGTACTTGAGCTTCACCTATCGCCCTTGATAATTGGTGTAGCTGTTCGGAGGGGGTATCAAAAGGAAATAATGCCAGTAAAGTTGTTTCATCACCAGAAGGTTCAGGAATTCCATGAACAGCACCACCATCAATTACCCACGTATGGTGTTTGTGATAACTAACTGTAAAGTAGGGAGTGTGGGAAGCGATCGCGCCTCCTAGAAATGGTTGGTTTAAATCACCCTGAACTGTAGCTTCTATTTGAGGAGACTGAGCTGCAATTTTGCTACGAACTAGAGCATTAGTGCGTTTGAATAAATCTCTATAACTGAGGCTACCATTGGCTTTTGTTAAGGTATCAAGTAAACAGTAAGAGAATGCCCCCCGACTTTGCCCATCTGCCATGTACTCTTTAGCTTCCTCGTAATCTTGGCAAGCCGCAAAAAATATATGTTTTCCTTGAGGTAAAGTCCAAGCAGCAGCATTTTTGTCCAAACTGCGGGAATTTGAGAGTTGTTTGGCTTCTGCTAAAGAGAAAATGAAGCTGTCTAAAGGTCGCTGACGGTGATCAATGGGTGCTTTACGAACAGCAGTTTCTAGTTCTAAATCCCCGCGAATGCCTGAACCGGAATGGCAACAGTCCATTATAATCACAATATGAGGGTTTTTCTCGGCTACCTCAGCAATTAGCTTCCCTAATTCTTTATCTGTTAAATCCCAACACCCAGGATTCCGACTGTCATAACACACGAGAGTTTCATCTAGCCGATCTGGTTCTAAAGCCCAAAACTCTTCAGGTGTTGCTTGTTGACTACCATGACCTGAATAGTAAAAAAAGACAATATCTTCATTACTAGCTTGACACAAATGTTGCCGAAAACCATCAATAATTGCCTGACGGGTGGCATCTTGGTTTAAAAGTATGCGTAAATTTAGCTTATATCCATCGGAAGAAATCCGGCCTAACAAATACTCTTTTACAGCCAAAATATCGTTTATACAGCCCTTGAGAGGAGGGACATAATTGAGGTAATTATCAATACCAACCAGCAATGCATAGATATTACGAGTCATTCTGAGCCTCACTTATTAAATTTAAGCAAATATAGTTTTTTTTTTAAATTAAGCAATTTTCAACTTAGTAAAATTTGCAATTGCAAGTCACTATTTAAAATTTTAACCTTTGTAAAAATCTTAGCAATATCTCCTTATTAAACAAAGCAACATTATTGCTTTATTTACGTGTTTCTTTATTAAGCAACAAACCTAATAGTTTGGAGCTATTCCTAAAGTAAGATTGTTATTATTTATTTTGGTAGATAATACAAATATGTTTTTTGTAAATATAAATTTAATTACCTTTTTAATCTCCATCCCTGTAATAAAGGGCAAGTAAAGATAAGTAAATATTTTATTATTCTATAACCATAGATAGAGAATTAGTGTCGATTGGCTCAATTATTCCTGTTTTGTCAGCAAAACGTCGTCTTCATCATGATCTAATTAGCACAATATAAGATTTGGTCAATCAATACTAAGAACTTAAAATAATGTATTATTAATCGAATACTTAAGCATTTTTGCGTTAAGAATTTTAAACTATTGCGTTCATTGCCAAAAGATTTATATAACCTTCAAATTATAAGAACATTTTTACACTTCATTTCTTATCCTTTTATCCTTCAGAATGCCCAAGCTTAATAGAGAGGCTCTATTTACTGAGAAACTTATTGCTAGTATCTCGTTTAGCTACCAAAGTCGGCTTTCAGAGTACATACCTGACAATCTAATTACAGCGCTTCCGGCTATTATGCAATATAGTTTTCTCCTTGCCCCTCTCCTATCATCGCTTTCAGCTTTTAGGATGTACCTCATAGCTACCGGAAGTGCTGTAACTTTGGCACTGTAGTTTCCCACAGTTCTCTGTCTCATTCATAACATAATTGATTAAAATTTGAGATATTATAAGCTGAACTTTATCCAATTAAGTAGTCTAAACCATTTGATTCTTCAGTACATAGTATGCTTAAGCTAATCGGCATTTAAGTTGCATGAATGTAGGGCTGAAGCCCTTACTACAAGCGAATCATTCTGGAAAAATGAATGACGATTAGCTTAACTAATAGTTAAAATGCCAATTTAATAAGCATCTAACTCGGAAATTGTCAAAGTTTCTAAATCCATAACCGGAACGTTTAATCAACTTGATCTTGTTATTAATACCTTCCACAGCACCACTACTTGTCCCATTATCAAAGTAAGCAATTATCTCATCAAAGCAACGGATAATAGTATTGTTACTCTTGGGAAAATATTTTTTAGCTTTCGATAACCAAATCTTTAACAATGTATCGATGATTTTGATGTAATCTATGGCTTTTTGTACCACAGCGAGGACAAGTACTGTATGATTTTATTGATTCTATTTGTAAAATCATTCCTATCCCGACATGAAGGCGATGTGATATAACTTTCACATCTTTTAAATCTAGAAGCTCTGTTAGTATTTTAATATTTTGTTTCCTGTTCATAACTGTAAATAGACAAGAAATACTTTTTTAGTACTTACAGTTAATAATGAATCTGCGTCCTAAGTCAATTATGTCAAAGGTTTTACTGAATATTTTATGCAATTCTTTATACTTTTTAACCTTTACAGCTAATACTAAATATTTTTAGCCGCTCTATTAAATAAAAATTTTAGTTAATAGGGAAAGTCAGCTATGCTCTCCTTCCCGAAAACAGATTGATTATTATTATCATTCAGCTTCATATCTTAAGCGATCGCTCATCCACCAACTACTTTTGACCACACCCCTAACCTATTAGCGTCCTTGTCTGCGCTCACAGATTTACATCCTCATGAAGCGGCTTAGGAATTGTCCAAATTGGAAGTTGTTTGGGTAGATCAGGGCTATTCGGAAGAAAACTTCGCTCAAGCCGTCAAACAGGTTTGCGGAGACCAAGTTCGTGTTGAGGTGATTGAAAGGATATCAAAAACATTTGAGTGATTGCCAAAACGATGGATAGTGGAACGGACATTTGGGCTTAAAAATTAATTATGTAATATTTGAAAATAAAAATGCTTGGGCAGAAAAAGCTAGTAATTAAATGAATTTTAAAGAAATTTATATTTCAGCTAGAAAGAAGCTAAAGATTTCTATTGATATTTTCTATATTGAACCTAAAAGGACTAATAATACGCTTAGATTTAGATTTCAGGATTAACTAATTAAAATCCAAAAACAAATAACCTATATTTAGGAATAGAAAAATTTCGCTTATTTATATCTCAAGTAAGGCAGTAAACTTAATTTGTATATTTGTATACCAAATATTATCTGACTCAAGATAGAGGATTGCTGTTTTTTTCTAAACTAAATTCGTACTAAGTTCATATAGATAGCTTCGACGAGCTTAGAACTAATTACTGGTTAACAAGAGTTGCAATTTTATTACTACCTGCTTGATTATCTATTTGGTTGGCAGATTTAAATTGATATCTGATAATGAATCCGAGAAGATAAATTAAGGGATGCAATTTAAGGGTATGTAATTAACAGAGATTTTGCATTTACCTGGATACTTATGGATATGAAGTCAGACCTAAAAATGATTTTTGATAACTGCGCTTCATTTGACTGATTTTTTTGAAACAAGATTTTGATTTACTGGTTTAATATTTGTTGGCATTTAGACATAAATATAGAATATATTGCCAACTTAGACAATAGCCGTAATCTTGAATATTTACCAGGGCAAACCAACCTAAAGTATAAGAATCCTTTAATAGCAATATTTGGTAAATATTAGAATTGACAGAGATTAAAATTTACATTCTATCTTTATTTACGCAAATTTAATTTGCGGACGAATCTATTAATGAGGGTTCAAATGAGCTAATTTAAGCAAAGAATTTTAATACAAAATTACAGGAAGGGATTTATGAAGCAATTTACTGTGAACACAACCCTAATGGGCAAAGTTACTGATATTGCACAGGAGCAAGGGAAATTTAGTATTAAATGCCGTAGTGGAGATGAATTTCGGGTTGCAGTGGGTAGAGAAACACGATTTCAATTTTTACAGAATTTAGATGGTATCAACCGCGATCGCGTGCCAAATCCTGAAAATTTTCATCAGTCCTTGCCAGCAGATTCAGTGAGAAAATACATCCAGCCTGATAGCTTAGTAGTTCTACAAGGGGTATATATAGAAAATAACGGTAGCTGCCAATATAACGCTCGCATTGTTAGCTTACTAAATTCATATAGAGGCCAAGACGAATTCGTTTTTGAGCAGACACACTGGTGGCTGACGCAAATTTCTCGTTTAGCAGATAGTTGGTTAGGCTATTTATTTCCCAATAAACAAACTTATGAAATCGATGATTTTGCGCTTTACCGAACTAACTTGAACATCATCGGTTTGCCAGCAGATGATAACATCCAGGAATGTGCCACTCTCTCCAGGCTGATCTATGGTCTTTCCTCTGCTTACTTGCTAACTGGAGGTGAACGCTATCTTTCAGCTGCTCGTGCTGGAGTTCAATACCAACGAGAAACTTTTCGCACTTTAACATCTGATGGCAAACATTGTTTTTGGGCTTTTGGCAAGCGCAAGACGAAGTACAGTTATGAGTTGTATTTACGTTCTCTCAACGAAGATGATAGAGATACAATCCCACTTTACGAGCAAATTTATGCCTTAGCTGGATTAGCTCAATATTATCGCATCACTTTAGATTGGGAAGTACTTGATGATATCAAGCGAACTGTTCGTGTCTTTAATGATTTCTTCACCGACCCAGAATCAGAGTATGGTCAACATGCTTACGGTGATTACTTTTCACATCTTGATTATGTGACATTAAATTGGGATAGTCCTGCTCTTGGTGACAATCAAGCTAGAAAAAATTGGAATTCAATTGGGGATCATATACCGGCTTATTTAATTAATGTCATTCTGGCATTAGAACCTTTGCCAATAACTGATCATGGTCACGAAGAAATCCGAAAATTCTTAGAAACTTCCAAGAAGATTCTCAAAACAACATCCACAATCATTGTCGATAGATTTCCCGACCCAGATCCTAATGTTCCGTTTGTGAATGAGCGATTTTTACGGGATTGGAAACCAGACCATAATTGGCGGTGGCAACAAAATCGTGCTGTCGTGGGACACAATTTGAAGATTGCCTGGAACCTGACTCGTGTTGCCAACTATTATTACTCTCTAGCTGCCCAATCTGCTGCTGATAACGCGCAAGAAGCCAAAGAATCACAACGTTTAGCTGATAAGTTGATGAAGCTAGCAGATAATTTAGGCATGAAGATGGCAGAGATTGGCGTAGATCTATTTAGGGGTGGAATCTTTGATACTTTAGAACGTAATCCTCAAAATGGAACGCCACTAGAATTTCCTTGGTTCAACACTAAAGACTTCTGGCAACAAGAACAATCCCTATTAGCCTACTTAATTCTTCATGGTTGCAGTAATGAAAATCATGACCAAAAACAAGAGTATTTACGGTTAGCACGAGAAACCGCCGCATTTTGGAATCTATTCTTTCTTGATCAAGACAATAAAGGTATTTTCTTTCGAGTCAGTGAGAATGGAGATGCAATTACTTCAGGACAATATGCACAAAAAGGTGGACATTCAATTTCTGGATACCATGCTTTTGAGCTAAATTATTTGGCTCATATATATATAAGTAGCTATGTGACAAAAGAACCCTTCTGTTTGTATTTCAAACCTGACAAACATTGTCGCCAGCGATCGCTCAATATTCTACCTGATTTTGTTAGACCCAATACTCTGGAAGTGAGCAGAGTCAGCATTGATGGTAGCGATCGCACATCAATAGACCATGATAACTTCCGAATTGAACTGGGAGAGAAAGAATTTCAACTTGGTTCAGAAGCAGAAATCATTGTGGAATTTACACCTAAGGCTTAAGCAAGAAGTTATGGTAACCCGAATGCTAAAAGGCAAGAAAATCGCCATACTCGTCGAAACTGAATACATTCCCTATGAGATCGCGGCATATCAAACACGCTTTTTTGAACTTGGAGCAACTGTCCATTTAATGTCTCGGCTGTGGGGAAATCAAAGCGTTCGCTTTGCAGCTGATGTTGATAGTGTAGAAGAAGCGGATCGGATCAATAGACAGGAAACGTCCCTCGCAACATTGGAAGTTAACATCGACTTTCTGAAAGTAAATGTCAATGAATATGCGGCTGTCATTATGGCAGCTAACTACACCAGTGTACGTCTGCGCTACTTTGAACCACCATCAGGACGGCAGATTAATCCAGAACAGACGCGTACTGCACCAGCAGTTCAGTTTTTTGCTCAAGCAATGGCAAATCCCAAGATTATCAAAGGTTTACTCTGTCATGGATTGTGGTTACTGACACCAATGCCAGAATTACTCCGAGGACGAAGGGTAATCTGTCATGAAGTAGTGCTAGCAGATATTACTAATGCTGGTGCTGTTTATGTACCGCCACCTGTAAATTCTCCACCAAATGATCCGGGAAATATTGTGGTTGATAAAGACTTAGTAACAGGACGAGCCGGACATGACGTGTATGCATTTATTGATGCGATCGCTCACCAAATAGTATCTCAAGGTCAAGAGTTGGTAGGAGTTACCTAGAAAAACAAAGGAAATCATCCCATGACAAAGATTTTGATTGTGTTATCAGAGTGGGGTTACTGGGGAGAAGAACTAGTAGGCCCCCTAGAAACCTTTGATGCAGCTGGATACCAAGTTGACTTCGCCACCCCGAATGGTAAAAGACCCGTAGCACTAGGGGTGAGCATGGATCCAACTTTTGTTGACCCACCATTAGGCAGACCAGTCACTACTCAAGATATGGCCGATAAGGTCAGACAAATAGATGACACCAACAATCCACGGTTAAACAACCCGAAAAATCTCAGAGATTGGCTACCAGAAAGACCTTACTGGAGTTCGCCAAAATTCTTGCGGGAAATGGAGGAGTACTACAGAAAGCTAGATGAAGTCCAACAAAGAGATTTGCAAACATACGATACCATTCTCATTGTTGGTGGTAGTGGCCCAATGGTTGATTTAGCTGATAACCAAAGAGTACACGATCTCATTTTGAGCTTTTATCAAATGGGTAAGCCAGTAGCCGCAGAATGTTACGGCGTTGCATGTCTGGCATTTGCGCGTGATTTTGGCGATCGCAAAAGCATTATTTGGGGTAAGCACGTCACAGGCCATTGCTTGGAATATGACTACAAAGATGGTACGGGATTTAACGGGACTAACATCGACCCATGTCTGAACAATATTAACTTTGGTACGCCATTCTATCCTCTAGAATACATACTCCGTGATGCTACAGGACCAGACGGACAGTACCACGGTAATGTAGGTAGACCAACATCAGTGATTGTTGATTATCCGTTTATCACAGGACGTTCTACGCCAGACTCTTATCTAACTGGTCAAAAATTGGTAGAAGTCCTTGAAACAGGACTCAAGCGCTATGGCTGGTAAAGTCAGACAGAGTTGAAATATCTGGATGGTAATGCGCGATCAACGCTGTATGCAATTGATAGTTGCAGAAGGTATAATCCATGACTAACAAAACAGGCCGCTTTGCAATTCTGGAACAATTTTTGGCAGATGGCATCCATTATATGTTCGGTAATCCTGGCACATCAGAAGAAGGATTTTTGGATGCTATTCGGGAGTATCCAGACTTGAAGTACATTTTGACATTGCAAGAATCTGTCGCTGTGATGGCAGCTGATGGTTACGCTAGAGCAACTAAAAAGCCTGCTTTAGTGCAAATTCATAGTACACCAGGTTTAGGAAATGCAATCGGCGCACTTTATCAGGCATACCGAGGTCACTCACCGCTGGTAGTGATTGGTGGTGATGCAGGTATTAAATACCAAGCAATGGACGCTCAAATGGCTGGCGACTTAGTAGCTTTTGCAAAACCAGTTACTAAGTGGTCAACAATGGTCATGGAGCCATCTTCATTGCTGCGAGTATTGCGTCGGGCTATCAAAATTGCGGCCACTCCACCAATGGGGCCTGTCTATGTTTGTCTACCAGTAGATATTTTAGATGCTCCCGTAGTTGAAGAAGTCCGACCAACTTCCATCCCATCCACCAGAGTTGTGCCAGATGAAGAATTGCTCACAACAGCAGCAACTATCTTAGCCTCTGCTCATAAGCCAATGATTTTAGTGGGAGACGGAGTGGCTTATTCTGACGCACAAGATGAGTTGACCCGTGTTGCTGAACTCTTGGGTGCAGAGGTCTGGGAAGTTGATGCTGGTGAGTTAAACATGAGTTATGCCCATCCTCTGTATCAAGGTATGACCGGACATATGTTTGGCTATTACAGCCGACCCATCACTACTAGAGGTGATGTCAACTTAGTTTGTGGTACTTACCTTTTGCCAGAGGTTTTCCCGGAACTAGGTAATATATTTGCTCCTGGTGCCAAGGTTATTCATATTGACTTAAATGCCTATGAGATTGCGAAAAATCATCCAGTAGATTTGGCTATGGTCAGTGATCCAAAATTGACCCTTGCTCACTTAGCAACTATCCTGGAAGCACTGATAACACCGGAACAAAAAGAAGCAGCCAAAAAGCGAACTTCGGAAATTAGCCAAGCGAAAGCAGCAAACTATAACCATCAGTTAGAAGTTGATCGACATATTCAAGATGCAGTACCATTAAACTTTTCTCGTTTCACGGCAGAACTGGCAAATTACTTACCAAAAGATGCAATCATCTTTGACGAAGCTCTGACTTGTTCGCCAAATCTGACACGTTATTTAACTCCAACTGAACCAGAGCATTATTTCCTGACTCGTGGTGGTTCTTTGGGTGTGGGAATTCCCGGAGCAATTGGAGTCAAACTTGCTAACCCCGGCAAAACTGTGATTGGTTTTACTGGCGATGGTGCTGCTATGTACACAATTCAAGCACTCTGGTCGGCTGCTCGTCACAATATAGATGCCAAGTTTGTAATTTGCAATAATCGGTCTTATAGATTGTTACAAATTAATATCCAAGCTTATTGGCAAGAGCGGGGTATACAACAGCATGAATATCCTCTCAGTTTTGATTTGTCTAAACCAGAGATTGATTTTGTGGAAATGGCTCGTTCGATGGGAGTTGAGGGTGTGCGTGTGGAGAAACCTCCAGAGATTGCTTCAGCAATTCAAAAGGCATTAGCTCATAAAGGCCCTTTTCTCATTGATGTCATAGTTGAGGCAGATGTTCACCCTGAAATGATTGGTGTTAAATGTGGTCAGTAATTTTGTCACTTCATCATTGCTAATTACGAAGGAAACAACACTGAATCAAAAGTCACAGAGAAGTCAGGTATGAGTAATTTAACACTTGATAGCTTAGCGCCCCTAACGGAAACCGACATCAAAGAACTTGTTACCCAATGGTATAGAAAATTGGATGTTCATGCGCCAATGGTTGAAATTTTGCCATTGCTGGCAGATCAAGACCTAGAGATGGTATTTCCAGAGACTACAGCCCACGGGTATGCAGGGTTTGAACGCTGGTATCAGCGAGTTATCCGCGTGTTTTTTGATGAAATTCACACATTAAAAGAAGTCACCCCGACCCCGGTCAATGACACGACAGAAGTCAAAATTGTTGTGCAGTGGCAAGCTAGTATGTGGAACCCACCTAATCCGAAAAGCGATCGCATCAACTGCGACGCTCACCAACGCTGGGTCACTCGGCGCTCCTCCACAATCGGTAAACCGATAATCGTGAAGTACATAGTTGACAAATTAGAGTATTACGAAGGCTCGGCCAGGATTTAAACATTAACCTGAGGAAACAAAGCAATAATCATGAGCAACAAAGTGCATGACTATATTGTAATTGGGGCTGGTACGTCAGGCTGTGTAATTGCCCGTCGTCTGAGTGAAAACCCTAATACCAATGTTCTCCTGTTAGAAGCAGGCAATACAGATCATAAACCAGCCTTCCGTAATTCGGACTTGCGCTCTTTTTTCGGCACTTGGAATACAGATGCCGATTGGCAATATTTAACTGAAGAAGAAACCTATCTAGGTGGACGTAGAATTCCCATTACCCAAGGTAAAGTCCTCGGTGGTAGTAGCTCAGTCAATGGGATGATCCATGTCCGAGGAAGCAAATACGACTACGATAACTGGAACTATCTGAGTAACGAGTTTTGGAGCTATAAAGAAGTCTTACCTTATTTTCTGAAAATGGAAGACTATGCAGGTGGAGCTTCTGAATATCACGGTGTTGGGGGCCCAGTCCACGTAGTAGACCATACCGATTTAACCAGTGCCGCCAAAGCTTTTTTAGCTGCTGTCGTTGAATTGGGATATAAACCTCCTCCCACTGATTTCAATGGGCCTGATATGGTGAATGGAGCAGGGGTGTACCAATTTGCTCACACCCCAGACGGTAAGCGATGTAGTGCTGCTGTTGCTTACTTACTCCCAGCCACAAATCGTCCAAATTTGACAGTGACACCTCAAGCACAAGTCACCCATCTGCTGCTAGAAGGGAAGCGCGTTGTGGGTGTGGAGTATCTTCAGGAAGGCACTCTGCATCAAGTCATCGCAGAGGGTGAAGTTATCCTCAGTGCTGGTGCGTTTGCCTCGCCTCAACTACTGATGTTGTCAGGTATTGGCCCAGCAGAACATTTAAGGCTCCACGATATTGCAGTTGTTGTAGATTTACCAGGGGTAGGGCAAAACCTGCAAGATCACACACTCTTAAGGATGGGGTTTGAATGTCAAGAACCACAACCCCCACCTTCAGTGATCACTGAAGTAGGTTTTTTTACCCATAGCCGCAGTGGGATGGAGAATACTGCCCCTGATTTGCAGTTTTTGTTCAGTAGTTTTTTATTCTCTGACGAGGCTGAGGGGGGAGTCTTTATTGGTGGGACACATTTACTCTGCTGTCCAACACTGTTACGCCCCCAAAGTCAGGGCAGTGTTAGCCTGCGTTCTAACAATCCCTTGGATTTAGCGGTCGTTCGCACTAACTATATGCAGTGTGATATTGATGTGCAGGTATTGGTGAAGGGTGTTGAAATAGTGCGTGAATTAATGAACACAAAAGCTATGTCAAAGATTGGCCCTAGAGAACTAACCCCTGGATCTGCCATAAAAACAGAGCCGGAACTGCGTGATTACATCCGTGCCAACTGTTTTACCGAATGGCATCCCACAAGCACCTGTAAAATGGGACGCGATCGCCTGTCAGTGGTCGATCCTCAACTGCGGGTATATGGAGTTGAGGGACTGCGAGTAGCAGACGCTTCTATAATGCCAGCAATTGTCAGTGGTAACACTAATGCTGCTTGTCTGATGATTGGTGAAAAAGCCTCAGACATAATTATTCATGGCTGAATCACAGCCCCTATATTCAAGAGTAAGTTCTTCGCCTATGTCATATATTAATGCGACGAAATCTTCAAATATAGTTACACCAACTAATGCCAGCTTTGAAAGCACACTGCAAGCATTGCGGCAAAATCCTGTCCCCTTCATTACAAATCTTGCTCAAACCTACGGTGATATTGTCCGACTACCCTTTGGCTCAAGAGACATTTACTTGCTTAACCGTCCTGACTGGATTCGTCAAGTTTATTTGGGAGGAAGTGAAATTTTTGCCAAACGCAAAGATGCAGCTACAGAAAAGTCTTATATAAATGACATTGCCCCAATGATACCCCTGTTGCAACAGGACTTGATTCCGACTTATGCCCCTGCCATTGTGGAGGCAGCTCTCAAGACAGATGCTCGTTGGCAAAATATGTATCAACAGCACCAGTCACCCATAGTAGACATCTACAGAGAGATGATGCGTCTTACAGTACCCATTGTCTCTAAAACCCTGTTTCAAGAAGAGTTAGAGACAGAAAGTGCCGCGATTGTTGACGCGCTGCTGACAATGGATGTGGGTTATGGTTTTGATACTGTTGCTGCCATTTTAGGGGATACAGTGCCTCCATTAGAGGTATCCATAACACCAGAAATGCAGGCAGCTCGTTCTGAGCTTCTCCGCATTATTCACAATTTAATTGTTGCACAGCATACGTCTTTACATTCTCAGTCTCTCCTCTCTGCATTACTACAACTCCAACTTAGTGATGAGCAAGTAGCTGATATAGCCTTGAAGACATTTTGTGCTATGCATGAAGTGACAGTGACAACCCTATCTTGGACTTGGTATTTGCTATCACAAGCCCCTGAGGTAGAGGCACAGCTACATACTGAACTGACAAATATTCTGGCAGGACATACCCCAACATTTGCAGATGTTGAAAAACTAACGTATACGCAAATGATACTTAACGAGACGCGACGGCTTTATCCTACAGTTTGGCTAGTCGGACGTTTTGTTAGACAAGATGTATCATTTGGGGATGATTTGATACCAGCTGACTCTATTGTGCTGGTTTCTCAACGAGTCACACATCATGATGCCCGTTACTTTCCTGACCCAGAGCGCTTTCATCCTGAGCGTTGGACATCAGAAGTTGTGGCAACTCGTCCAAAATTTAGCTTTTTTCCCTTTAGTGCAGGGCCCCGTCAGTGTCTTGGTAGAGATTTTGCCTGGATAGAAGACACACTGATATTAGCGACCTTGGCACAGCATTGGCAAGGAAAACTTTTACCAAACCAGGTACTCGAGCCGCATCCGCAGAAGTCATTTGCCCCTCGCTATGGCATAAAAATGACTTTACATCATCGGTAAGTACCAGCCATCTAATTAGTATGGTTTCTTGATTTATTTTTATCAACTCAGGAGAATTTAATCATGGCAGAAGTACCCAGCTCTCACATGGGAAAAATGTATAAAGAACACATTCAATACCTTCAGAAAAAGGATATTGAAGGTGTATTGCAGAATCAATATACTGATGATGCTTTGCTGATTAGTAGCATTGAAAAAAAGCCTCTTTACTACAGAGGGCATGAAGAATTAAAAAAACATTTTCGCGGGATACTTGATGTTGAAGGGTTAGAAAGTGATATTGCTTTTTGGGCTGAGACTGAAAATCCCCAAACTCTGATGATTGTGGAAGCAATCACAATGCAGACTGTCAATGGTGAAGTTAAAATGCGCTTTGCTGATAGTTGGGTTTTAAGAGATGGGAAAATTGCTATCCACTTTGCTGGTATGACTCAGTATGCTGATGGTTCTGTGGCCTAAAGCTATTCGGTTTGTTGACTCACCCTGAAATTAAAAGGGTATTGCCATGAAAGTTTCCCTCACGGTTAATGGCAAACAGTACAGTGCAGATGTTGAACCACGACTGTTGTTGATGGATTTTCTGCGGGATTATTTAGGTTTGACGGGAACCAAAAATGACGGCGGTTCAACTTCCGGAGTATGTACAGTTCTGCTCAACGGATTGTCAGTCAAAAGCTCATATATATTAGCTGTTCAGGCTGATGGCGGCGAGGTTGTAACTATTGAAGGTCTTGCGGAAAATGGTCAACTGAATCCACTGCAATCAGCATTTTGGGAAATGTACGCTGTTCAAAGCGGCTTTTCTACACCAGGGTTAATCATGTTATTAACTGACCTCTTGCAACGCAACCCTAATCCTAGTGAAAGGGAAATTCGTCATTGGTTGGATGGTGTCCTTTCACGGGATACTGGGTATCAAAATGTAATAAGTGCTGTACGGTTGACTGCTGAAAAAATACAGCAGCACTAAGAAGCCAGAATAAAGATTTCAGAAGGGACGCATGGTATTTATGAAGGAAATACTCAATGATATTGAACAATGGTTCACTCAAGGTCATGCTGTTGCTTTGGCTACTGTAGTTAATACAGTAGGGTCAAGTCCCAGGGAAAGAGGCGCAGTGATGGCGGTGAGTGAGGCTGGTGAGGTGACAGGTTCGCTCAGTGGTGGCTGTGTGGAAGCGGCTGTGGTTGAAGAAGCTCTAGGGGCGATCGCCCAAGGGCAGCCACGGCTACTAACTTATGGTGTGGCTGATGAATTGGGTTTGCAAGTAGGACTTACCTGTGGAGGCACAATTCAAGTTTTTGTAGAATCACTGGAATTAGCATCGGCTCAGAAGAACTTACCACTACCAGTTATCTTTGACGCTATTCGTAAAGCATCGGAGCAATCTATAGCACTGTGTACAGTAGTTGCAGGAAAGTGTGTTGGTGCTAAGATGATTGTGACTGACAAGAATCAGCGTTTTGGCTTTCTTGGTAGCCAGGATCTCGATCAAGTAGTAGCTCTTGAGGCACAAGGATTTCTCTCACAAGGATTAAGAGATATTCGCTACTATGGCATTAATGGGGAGTGTTACCAAACAGACCTAGCTGTATTTATTCATTCTTTTGCTCGACTACCTCACTTAATTATCTTTGGTGCTGTTGATTTTACGCGATCGCTGTGCAAACTAGCCAAGATGTTGGGCTATCGAGTAACTATCTGTGATGCTCGTTCTAGCCTGAATACACCAAAACGCTTTCCGGAAGCTGATGAAATAGTTGTGGACTGGCCTAGTAACTACTTACAAACCACCACAGTTGACTCCCACACTAGTATTGCAGTACTCACTCATGATCCTAAATTTGATCTACCAATTTTGGTAAATGCTGTACGTACTCCAGCAGCTTACATTGGAGCTATGGGTAGTCGCAAAGCTACGGCCGAGAGAATTGAGCGACTGAAAGAAGCTGGACTGAGTACAGCAGAAATTAACCGAATCACTGCCCCTATCGGCTTAGACATTGGTGCTATCACCCCCGATGAAACGGCAGTATCAATTATGGCTGAGATAATTGCCCAAAGAAGTGGACGTAGCGGTGGGAGACTTAATGCTAACCAGAATCTAATTCACCCCCGGATTTCACAATTCAATCAACAGCAGGAGGTGATTTCTCTATGCTGAAGCTTGATCCCAATCAAAAAAAGATTGCTATTGCCATACTCGCAGCTGGTAAAGGTTCTAGGTTTAATGGGGATTGTCCCAAACCTTTAGCTTTATTCCAGGGGCGATCGCTGCTTTGTCACGCCCTCACAGCTGCTATTAATAGCAAACTTGGGCCGATATTACTGGTAGTAGGATATCAACATCAACAAGTAGCAACAGCAGCAGCAAATGTTTTGATTGTCCATAACCCAGATTGGCAGCGAGGGATTGCTTCTAGTCTCCAGACAGCCATACAAGTTATAGAACCAGATTTTACTATTGGTGCTTTGTGTGTAGGACTGGCCGATCAACCCTTGATTGGCGCTGAGGCTTATCGCCGTCTTGCCTGTGCTTATCATCAAGGTGTTAGTTTTGCCGTAGCTACCTATAAAGGCGCTAGACGTAACCCCGTTCTGTTAGGGCGTGGGATGTGGCCAGAGGTGATGCATTTGACGGGAGACGAAGGCGCACGAGCATTAATGAAAAGCTACCCAGTAATGGAGGTGGCTTGCGATCGCACTGGCAACCCTTTGGACATTGATACTACCGCTGATTTACAGGTATTAGAAACCAATATTTTGTCCTATTCTAGTTAAAAGAGATTCTCATGATTACCTTGGATGATCAACGTGACTTGAAAATACAAGTAATTTTGGCACATTACAAACAACCTCGACATAGAGGTCGAACCAATCCAGTACATGGATATTATCGTGGCCATACGCCTTACTGTGGAGATACGATTGAGCTAACAATACAGATAAATCAAACAAGTAACATAATTGAGGATGTCAAATTTACTGGGGAAGGTTGCGTCATCGCGATCGCATCCGCAGACTTAATGGCTGATGCCTTAATAGGCAGACCTGTAGATGAAGCTTTGGAAATGGGGCAATGCTTCCAAAATATGATGCAAGGGCAAGGTAGCTTCCCCGATCAACCTAGAGAGTTGGCAAGACTCAACGTGATGCAGGTTATTAACCAACCTCTGCGGATAAAATGCGCTAACCTCTCTTGGTATACCCTCAAAGCAGCCTTAAAACTATCTCAAATTAATTCACTTAATTGAAGCTACAAGTCAGTCTCCGCGGCTGTCTATTTGTATCAACCTGAAAGTGAAATGGTGTAAGAGTTGGGAATCCTTGATTTTTTAATTTTATCCTTCAATTCAGCAACGCCCATATTTTAAGCACAAACAAATATATATGAGAAGCAGGTGATAGGAACCCCAGAGCAAATACAGCACAATTCTCAAGGAAGGGCATTATGGCTAATAAAATCTTAGGGACATCGATTAAGCGGCGGGAAGATCCAGCGTTTCTGCGGGGAGAGGCTCAATTTATCGACGATATCACCCTGCCTAATATGCTGCACATGGCGATTTTGTATAGTTCCCAGGCACATGGATTGATTAAAAGCATTGATACTACTATTGCTCAGAGTATGCCTGGCGTAGTTAAGGCGATCGCTGGGTCTGATACTAGTGAGATTATGCCTCTGCCCTGCATTATGAATCCTGGGGGTGAGGCATCCAAATTTCCTCCTCATCCTTATGGTGTTCCTGGGGCACAAACTGTACTAGCTACAGATAAAGTGCGTTACGTTGGTGAATTTGTGGCGGTGGTAGTAGCCGAAAGCCGACAACAAGCTTACGATGCTTTAGCTGGAATTAAAGTGGATTATTTACCACTCCCAGTAGAAACTAATGCCGAAGCAGCGCTCAAGCCTGATGCACCTCAACTACATGACACAGTGCCAGGAAATCTCAACCAATACAACAGCTATGGCGACAAACAAGCAACCCAACAGGCGATCGCTAATGCTGAAGTCGTGGTTAAACAAAGGATTCGCTACCCGCGCCTCATTCATCATGCAGAAGAACCTCGCGGTTCTATTGGCAATTACAACCCCGAAACACAAGAATATACCTTGTGGACTAATACTCAAATTCCTCATGGGAATCGTTTTTTACTGTCTCAGCTAGTAATGAAGATTCCCTACAACAAGTTGCGCGTCATTGCACCCCATATTGGTGGAGCCTTTGGTTCTAAAGGTTATCTCTATCCAGATACGGCGCTTGTGCTTTTCTTGGCAAAAAAATTAGGTCGTCCCATCAAGTGGATTGACACACGAACGGGTTTAGCTCGCTCTACAGTACATGGTCGAGATCAAATTCACTATAGCACTCTTGCTGGCACCAAAGATGGCAAGATTACCGCGCTACACGATACCATCTATGCCAATTTAGGAGCTTATCCCGCTACTAATGGGCCAGCTGCACCTACGGCTTTAACTGGTCGCAGTATCACAGGTGCTTATGCGATCGCCCATCCCTTTTCAGAAATTTACTGTGCTTTTACTAATACTGTTCCTGTGGGCCCTTTGCGGGGTGCAGGTCGTGCCGAAGCTATGTTTCTGATTGAACGGATGGTTGAGATTTTCGCTCGCGAAATCGGTATGGATTCCGCCGAAGTCCGGCGGAAAAATATGGTACCTCCCGATCAGTTTCCTTATGAAAACGGTTTGGGCTGGACTTATGACTCAGGTAACTATGAAGCAGCCCTGGAAAAAGCTCTAGAGATGATTGATTACAGTCATATTCTGGAACAGAAAGCAGAAGCGAAAAAGCGAAATAAGCTTTTGGGAGTGGGGATTGGTTCTTATGTGGGCATCTCAGGTGTTGGTCCTTCCCCCATGATGCATAACCAAATAGGTTTAATTGGCAGTACTTGGGGCAGTGTGCATCTCAGGGTTCATCCCAGTGGCGAGGTCAGCCTGATAGTTGGTAGCCAACCTCATGGTCAAGGTCATGTAACGACACTATCTCAGGTAGCAGCTGAAGTACTTGGCGTTGACATAGAGCAGATAGAAGTGCTGCACTCAGACACTAAAGGGGCAATCTATGCCCAAGGGAGTTACGGCTCGCGGACTTTTTCTGTGGAAGGCGCAACGGTTTACCAAGCTAGTAAGAAGATTAATGAGAAAGCGCGTCGCATGGCTGCTCATATGTTGCAAGTTGCAGAGTCAGATGTGGTGATTCAAGATGGTAAGTTTTATGTGCAAGGAAGGCCAGATCAGGTAAGAACTTTACAGGATATTGCTTTAGCGCTTTGGTACGCTTGGGATTTACCCGCAGGGATGGAGCCAGGGTTGGAGGTGATTACTTTCTTCGATCCACCAAATTTTAATTTTCCCTTTGGAACTCATACAGTTTTGGTGGAGGTAGATGAAGAAACGGGTCAGGTAGATGTGGTTAAATATGCGGCTGTAGACGATTTTGGCAATATCGGCAATCCCCAGATTGTAGACTCTCAAACCCACGGCAACATACACCTCGGCATTAGTCAGGCGTTATGTGAAGAGGCAGTGTATGACAGTAAGGGACAAATTCTCACTGACAACTATATGACCTACGCGATCGCTAAGGCTTCTCAATTGCCCAACTTTGAAATTGCCCGCACAGTTACCCCTAACCCAAATACTGCCATTGGTGCTAAGGGTGCAGGTGATGTAGCTAATTTGCCTACAGCAGCAGCGATCGTCAACGCAGTCTGTGATGCCCTAAGTGACTTCAAAGTTAAACATATTGACATCCCCCTAACACCAGAAAAAGTTTGGCGGGCCATGTCTGCATCTTGCTAGATGTGATTTAGCCAATTACCACTGAAAATTTTGGCGTTGCAAATGCTTCCTATTAAATTTGATTATGCTGCTCCTGAAAATTTAGCAGCAGCAGCAAAGCTACTCCACGAAAATCAGCAAGCCCGGATTCTGGCTGGTGGTCACAGTTTACTGACGGCCATCAAGTCAGGTCTAATTTCTCCTTCTCTGTTAATAGACCTCAAAAAAATTCCTAATTTGCAAGATATCAAACTCCCACAAGAAACCGGCGGTATTCTGCAAATTGGAGGTATGACAACCTATGACCAAGTAGCTACCTCCTCGGAAGTGCAGAAAAATTATCAGGCTTTAGCAGAAGCGGCCAATAGCATAGGCGATCCTCAAATCCGTAACTGGGGGAGGATGGGTGATATTTTCGCTTACCGCGACCTCGCCTGTGATTTGCTGGCTGTTGCTTTGGTACTGGAGGCAACTTTTCATCTCACCAGTGCTAACAACAGTCGGGTGATAACGGCAGATGATTTCATTTCTCTTGGTATCCAAACACAATGGCAAATACCTGAAATTCTCACATCAATTGATTTTCCCGCCCCTATTTCTCGGTCTGGTAGTGCCTATGAATTCTTAAAGCATCCAGCTAGTGGCTATGTTATCTGCGGTATCGCTGTCTTAGTAGAGTTATCTGCTAATGATGTTGTAGATAAATGCTCTGTTGCTGTAACTGGTGCTACATCTTATCCTCTCCGACTGTCTCAACTAGCACATAGGATACAGGGTAAAGCTCCAACACCAAAGAATATTGCTACAGCAGCTAATTTAGCAAGAGAAAGTATAACTACAGCCCAAGTTAGTAATCAAGAACTAACTATTGTTGCTGACCGTTATGCCTCTAGTGAATATCGACATCACATGATTGGTGTATTTACTCAGCGAGTACTTACCCGCGCTCTTAAACAAGTTCAAATTCCATAGCAAATTATGAATATGGCGACAACACAAATTACCTCTGGCCGTCAGTTTCTTGAAGAACACTTACGCTACCTCGAAACCAGACAGGTAGAGGAAATGATCAACAAGACCTACAAAGAAGATGCAATTTTGTATAATGCTTTTCCTTGCTTGGATACTCCACCCCCAAATGTGGTTCAAGGTCGGGAAGAATTAATCAGAGTTTTTAACATTTATCTCGACTATCAAGGGGAAATTAAAGTGGACTCTATGTACAATTTTCTGGCAACAAATGATGTGATTTCCTTCCAAGCTACAATTACATCCCCTAAAACTGGTAAGTGGGTAGTTGCTGATACTTGGATGATGGAATCAGGCAAAATTGCTCGTCATTTTGGTGTTGCACACAAGCTAGAAGATTCTTAAAAACTAATCGGTAAAAAACTCTCAAATTCATAGGGCTGTTATGAACAGAGCCAGCATATAAATTTCGAGTCAAAAATCATGGAGAAAATAAGTCATGAGCTTGCACATCTTTTCTCAAGTTGCACTTACTTGTAAAGACCCAATTGCGACAGAAAGATTCTACACAAAAAACTTTGGTTTTAAGCGAGCTAGGGTGACAAAAGTTCCCGATGGTGAGCAGATTGTTGCGATCAAGATGCTTGATAGTGCCTTCTACTTTGAGCTTTTTAAAGCGAAAGAGGAACTTCCTGTAGTTCTCCCAATTAATGATGGGCCAGAATATCCCTCTGTACGTCACTTGGCTTTTAAGGTTGATAATGTAGACGCCAAGTTAGCAGAGATGGGCGACGATGCCAAGATAACTCTTGGCCCTTTGAACTTTGATGAATATATTCCAGGGTGGCGTACAGTTTGGATTTATGACCCAGACGGCAGAATTGTGGAAATTAGCCAAGGCTTTGTTGATCAAGATAATCCACCGCCTTTGGAGACAGATTTAACAGGTCGGAAAACTCAGCCTATACATTTTGCGTAACTTGCAAAAAGTGGTGGTGACAGATATGAAAACCATAACCTAATTACCTGAAGGATGCCATTATGGCTACAATTACTGTTCAGTTTACCTATTTTACAGGTATCAAAAAAGCAATTTTTAACAATCCCCGTTTAATTGGCACTTGGGATGAAAACGGTCGCTATTCTCAACAATGGCGATCGCACCAAATGCAGCAAATCATTGGTGAAGATGGCTGTCCTGGCTTTCAAACTACGGTTGAACTTGATGATTCCCAAGTTGGTTGGCTATTTCGCTGGGGTGTAATGCTAGATAGTCCAGCAGGTAATAACTTGTGGGGAATCCCAACTGAGATTAATGATCGCAATTCCAGCGATCGCCATCGTAGTTTTACGTTACAATCTCCTGAAAACGGTCAGTCTCAACAAGAGAGATATTATCTAGTTCATAGCCGCAGGCTAGGTGCGCAACCATATTATCTTCCTGGTGAATCTCAGCCTGCGCTGCGGTTTGCTGTCTGGTCGCCAAATGCCCGTAATGTAGAAGTTGTGTTTGGTAACAGCAGTAGTGGGTATATTGCAGACGATTTTTTTCGAGATGATCCTGATTTTGGCATGAATCCTCACCTGGGACCATTTCCTATGTCGCGGACAGAGGAGGGGATTTGGCAAACAGATGTGACAGTATCACCAGAACTGGCTAATTTCTCCCGCTTTGACCACATCCCTTATATGTTTCGGATTGCCAATGAAGGAGGACGGGTAGTTTATCGAACTGATTTGTACTCTCGTTGTCAAATTGGTAAAGGCAATATCAATCCTGATGGTAAGCCTTTCTCTAGTCGATATCAAGATAAACAGGGAACACCTTTTTCGGGAAAATATCAAGATTTGGATGGTACTAAAAGCTGTTCTGTAGTCATCAATCCAGATATCGTAACTAAACGTTTTCAGGAACCAGTCTGGCCAGAACAAGAATTTATCCCAGAACAGGAGTTCTGGCATGATGAGTTTTCATTGGAACGCCATATACCCCAGCGTGTTGAAGATTTAGTGATTTATGAACTCCATGTAGGGTCTTTAGGTTATGGTCACGATAGACCAGGAAACTTTGAGGATGCGATCGCTTTACTACCCTACTTAGTAAAATTGGGAATTAACGCTGTCGAACTTTTACCGATGGCAGAATTTCGAGACGAAGTAAATTGGGGCTATGAAACATCTCATTACTTTGCTTTGGAATATAGTGCGGGTGGTAGAGACCAACTGAAACATTTTGTTAGAGAATGCCATCGTCATGGAATTGCCGTGATTTTAGATGTGGTGTACAACCACTTCAATCCTGATGGAGAACGGGCTGAATGGGCATACGACTCGGATATTCCCGAACATAATATCTATTACTGGTATGAGGGCAACTCTGGTGATTATTTTTACCCAGATAGTAGACCTTTCCCTGAAGGTGGCTTTGTTGACAATATGTCTACGGGTTATGCACCTCGGTTTTATGAAGAGATGGTGCGACAGATGTTTATCAGCAGTGCTGTAACTCTCATGGAAGAGTTTCATGTAGACGGCTTCCGGGTTGATCAGACAACTTCTATGCACCTATACAACCAACTGCACGCTGATGGCAGTCCTGTTGGTAATGCCAATATTTTTGGTGCTAAGTTCCTCAGAGAATGGACAAGGACAATGAAGCTGATCCGACCTGATGCCCTCTTGATGGCTGAGGATCATTCGGATTGGGAAAAAGTCACTGAATCGCCCGATATTGGGGGCTTAGGTTTTGATGCAGCTTGGTATTCTGAGTTTTATCACCATTTAATTGGCGATGCTAGGCCGGGAACGGAATATGCCAAATTAATTCCTACAGCTGGATACGGTACAGATGCACCCTTAGCTATGGATAAATTTGCTGGGGCTTTGGGATGGTCTGGTCATAAAAAGGTTGTCTATCATGAATCCCATGACGAAGCGGGTAACTCTTATTTTGAAGAAGGAGGACAGAGAGTTGAATCACGGCGCACAATTGTATCTGCTGCTAACGCCGCACCCTTGATTGGCGAAACCCGACGTTATGCAGAGGCGCGTTGTCGTTTTGCTGTGGGAGTGTCGATATTGTCGGCTGGTACGCCAATGTTTTTGATGGGTGAGGAAATTGGCGCACAAAAACCTTACAGATACACCGACTTCATGAATAACCGGGAGAATTTGCTAGGCGATCGCCAAACTAATGGTCAGAGATTGTTCCGATTTTACCAAGACCTGATTCAGCTGCGACGCGACCATTCAGGACTGCGATCGCACTTGATTGATATTCTCTATGTTCACAATGCCAACCGAGTTATTGCTTTCAGACGTTGGGATGTAAGTAAAGAATTTTTGATTGTAGCCAGTTTGAATAATCACCCATTCCGTTCAGGGTACACCATTAACAATTCCCGAATCAGAGATAGTCAATGGCAAGAGATATTCAATAGTGATGCCTCACTCTACGGAGGAGATAATATAGGCAACTTTAAATTGAACATCTCTGCAACTAACGGAGATATTCATCCCATAGTTCCAGCCAACGGATTTGTTGTGTTCCAGCATCATTAATTGGGAGGTAGATATTCAAAACTATTGGTTATCGAACGTAACTATTAATTCAAACTGGGCGCGTGTTTTCTGGAAAAAAGGTTAAGCTGGCTCCCCCAAAATTTTTCGTTAAATTTTTCCTTAAACGATTACCGATCGCCTTTCATTTGGTCAAACCAAGCGATCGACGCCAACGAACTACCGATCCGGCTGCCACTTCTCACATCACCAATCCCAATTGCGTGTTGTCGCATGGCTTGAATCAATTGCTGTTTGTCGAAAATGCCTAACTCATCAATCCGCGACTGAACGACCATTTCCTCTAGATTGGGTAAATTCTTGGCTAGTCCCTGCCAATAAACCTCATTGAAATTCCCCTTGAACCGCCGAGTCCGAATCGGTTCGGGCAGAATCCCGTGCATCGCCACTTGCAGCAGAGGCTTAGGAACGCCAGGGATTTCTCTTAGTTCTCTGGGGAGACTGAGACAGTAGGTAATTAAACGCGGATCGAGGAACGGTTGGCAAATTCGGATTCCCAGAGGTGCAGCAAAATACCAGGCAGCCCAATTTCCGGCAGATGCCCGCAGTCCTAGCAGATTTAAGGATTGCTCTACCGGATATCTGTTGATCTCGCGTATAGTCGCTAGTGCCTTGCCCCGCATATCATGCTGTTTGGCAAAATCAGGAAGAACCCAAGGAGGAATGGTAAATGAACCTAGTTTTGGCCAGCGTCCATAGCCTCGGCGGATTAAAGTTGGGAAACCCTCTCGCAGCAGTGGCGAAATTAAAGGTTCAATTCCGAAGGGGTACAAAATTGACCAGAGGCTCTGGTTCTTGGCATTAGCCCATTGACGCGCTTCTTGTAGAGCTTTGTGCCAGTGACCTTGACGCATCAAATCTGCCAAATGCAGCCGATTTCCTTCTACAATCAGTTCTGCTCCCCCTCCACTCATAATCGTCGTCACTCCTAGCTGAGCAGCTACATCAACCAGCACCTTTTCCATTGCTAAGTGGAATAAACCAGGATAAGGTTCGTCGTGGGCAGGGATTTCTTCGGTAAACCACTGGAAGTCTAGAGCTGCATCCCCATTCACATAATGTGGTTCAATCGCTCCTCCCTGATCCACCACCATCTGAATGTAATCCGTTTCACCTGCCAGACTCCGCATTTGATAAACCAAAGAAAGGGTAGTCAGCCGTCTGGGAGAAGTTTCTGTGGCTAGTAGCTCGCGGGCAATACACACTATAGAAGAGCTATCCATCCCTCCTGATAAGTGAGAAGCGATTTTCTCGTCCTGAATTCGCTGTTTGACCGCTTGCCGAAAAAGGTGGATAAACTGTAAACCTGCTTCTTGGGGCGTGATATTTTCTATTGGTTGAATTTGCTTCATCCAGTCCCAAGACCAGATTTTTGTTGTACGACCAGCGGCAGTCAATACTAGGAGAGTGCCCGGTAGAATCCGTTGAATTTCCTCAAATGCTGTCTTTTCAGTGGGTAAATCGACAAAAGCATGGGGAAACATTAAGAATGAGGCGAGAAAATCTTTATTAATGGCAGCTTGAGAAAGTCGTTGCGCTAATAATTGCAAATTAGTGCTAACCCAAGTGGTTTGGTTGTGGCGCGTCCAGTACAAGGGAAAGCTTCCTAGAGGATCTCGCAGGGCGAAAAGACATGATCGCTTTGGATCAAAAACCACTAGCGCAAATTCACCCTCGAGTTTCTCTAAACCTTGTGCGTCATAATGTTGGAAAATAGCTAATACCAAAGCTGCATCTAAGGCGAAGTCCTGCTGAAATGCTTGAGGAAAGCAATTTCTCAAGTCATCCTGGTAATAAATTCGTCCCATCAGCACCGCTGCCATCTCTGTTGCGGAGTCTTGGGCGAAAGTTACTAGGGAACTTGCTGGGGAAAAGAGATGAAATTCAGGTTTTCCGGTTGCTTCTAGGATGACTTCAAATCCAGTTCTCATGGCTGTCCTCGCTGTCGCTTTTAGAAATATCTGATAACTGGGATAAAGGATTGACAATGAGCTAGTTCGTCCGTCACAACTAAGCCATGACACTCAACCCAGGCGTGGACTTGAAACGGATAGTGATCGATGCCGATAACTAAAGTTGCAGGTAAATCGTAAAAAGTACGGAGAAGATGATAACCAACGAGTGCGCGTTCTTTACACACCATTGGTAAGAAAAGTTTACTAGCAGCAGCTTCCCGTACCATTCGATCCACTGTTTGAATGATATCTGTTGTTACTGTGGTGTCATTTAGTGATATTACACCATGCCAATGTTGCCACAATGACACAGTGCGACTCCATCCGAGTAGACGAAAACTGAGCCAACTTAAGCTTAACAATAGCTCAACTATAAAACGATTGGGAGTTGGTTCAGGATTCACTAAATTGCAGAAAATTGAACTGACTGTTTTTAAGAGTGAAAGTAAGATTTTATTGAGTATTGTTCGACAAGAATGCATTAAATAAAACCACCAATTAAAGGATTTCACAGGAGTAACAAGTATTTTTTTTTGCTTGAATTTCTGTAAGAGGGTATCCAAGTCAGATCGAGCATTTTCTTCGCTTACATCATAGATTTTATTTAATTCGCTAACTGTCTCTTCTACCCCCTTTCCTAGTACTAGCAACAACATTAATGTAGCAATTTTATCTAGTCCATAAAACTGCCCACGAGAAAAGTCCAAAATTTGAGCGATCCCATCTTGTAAAAATATAAATACGTCTTGGTTGAGGCTATAATTGTTTCCGTTTCTTTTATTCAAATTTTTTTATCCACTATATTAAGCAGTAATAAAAATTACATACTTTATAAAAAGTATTTTATTAATTAAATTTAAATTGTTGCGCCAAATAAAATATTTTTTTCAATTAGTATCATGCTAACATTTGTTGCAATAATTGTCCAAGCTGCCTCATTCATCTCTAAAATAAAGTTCAAGCTTTTCTTCATCTGCTAATTAGCCAGAGCCATCAAAGTAAGGCTTTGAAAAAATCCATCTATCTTAAGAAAGATAGAATAGACTAAAACCCTCTTTCATACTGCTTTATTTTAATTACTAAACTAATCAGCATTTAAGTTGCATAAAAGCAGGGCTGAAGCCCTTACTACAAGCGAATCACTCTGGAAAAATGAATGACGATTAGCTTGATATTTACACCGTTTGACTGATGAAATTAACGATTTCAGCTTCTCTATTACTAAATTTTAAAAATTAAATAATTTACAAATAAGGTAGCTTTTATTTTCTATAAAATTTTTCAATTTAAACATTTTTTTAGTTTTACTTATCTTTTTATAAATTAGAAAAAATATATAAGTTTATGCTAAAGATAATAATATTTTTTATGTTTAGAAAAGAAGGTGATCAAAATGGTGAATAACCAAAAAAATCATAAACATATTGATGATTACTCAGAGGAAGAACAACACCTTAAGCGAAAAGAACACTATATACCTCCAAAGAACTGGCTATCCAAGTTCTGTAAGAAGACTGGCTTTGCTGATAAAACCTTATGGGATTTTATACAATTAGTAGGTCCTTCTTTCGTCTTGGCTGTGTTAGGGCTTTATGTCAGCTGGAGTGTTGAAAACACCCAGAGAGACATTGAAACCAACCAGTATCAGCAAAAAGCGCTGGAAAACTATATTACTGAAATGACCACGTTTATAGTTGAACACGATATATTCGGAGTTGGTTTTCCTAAGAAAGAAAAAGATCGTCAATCAGATAAAACACCCTTTCAAAGATCAGACATTCTGACAAAAGAGTTAAAGAGTATCGCTAAAGCCAAAACTTTAACTACATTATTGCTGCTAAAGCTAGATCGAGACAGACGAGACCTATTGCTCTATTTTTTAAGGGAAGCAGACTTATGCTGTATAACTATTCCAAAATCTTCTAACGAAGTACACCTTTTACAAGGTATCCGGCTCCCAGGAGCCAACCTGCGCGAAGCCGACTTAACTGATGCTAACCTGAGTCAAGCCCATTTAGAGTTTGCCGACCTAAGAGATGCCAAATTAGCTGGAGCTAACCTGACAAAAGCAAATCTGCATGGAACTGACCTGAGAAATACTCAGCTTAATAAAGCTTACTTGAAAGCCACTTTCGCTGCTCATGCCAACCTAGAGGGAGCCAACCTAGAGGGAGCCAACCTAGAGGAAGCCACCCTTGACCAAGCCAACCTTAAGGGAGCTAAACTTACATCCTCTGCTGATCCCCCGGGCAAACCGATTAAAACTAACTTAAGTAATGCCAAGCTCAGAGGAGCTAGCTTACAGGGAGCTAAACTTCAGAAAGCCAACCTCTATAAAGCCAACCTAGGTTTACCTAGTCTCCCTCCAGATGATCAGAAAGATCTGCCAAAAGAGGAGAAAAAATTATTTCGCTCCACAACCGATTTGAGAGAAGCCGATTTGAGAGAAGCCGATTTGAGAGAAGCCGATTTGACAGGAGCCGATTTGAGAGAAGCCGATTTGACAGGAGCTAAAGGAGGCAGAGCATCCGATCTTTCAGAAGCAAAACTGTGTAACACTACTATGGAGGATGGAAATGTATCTAATCGAAATTGTTGGTGGAATAGGCTCTTGTTTTGGAGAAAATCCCCCCATTGATTCTCTACCTAACCGTAGTAGTAGTACAGGGAGTTAGGTCCGTCATACTTATTACCCTGGGTAGCGGCCTGGACTTTTTCTAAGGAGCCGAGGAAATAGACTTGAGGCTGACAATAGGGTAGTTGGTTGCTGGTTTTAACTTGTTGCAATTGTGCCTGTCTTGCAGACTCTAAATTTATTTTAGACATAGGAATCCAGTTAAAAATATGTACAGTTATATTATAGCTTGACTAAGGCGCAGCTAATTATTAAACGCCATAATATTTATCATTAAAAAAATTAGCAGAAGTATCCGCCGATTGTAATTCACTCCTCTAGAAACGAAGCCTGGATGATGGGCAGAATTAAGGAGATTTGAGGTTTTATAAAGAACACTGGTCAGGTTTTGCCTAACAAGCTGCGACATAAGCGTCACCAAGCTCTTTCTTCAATTCTCTCATCTAAATCTTTCACTACTCCATCGCTCCCAATATCTTAATCAGAGGTTTTTAACCACATTTCGGGAGAGTAATATAGATAACTATTAAGTAACGAAATTACATAAACTTCTAATGCAACCGATTAAACTCAGCCCCTTGCAAACATTTTGGCGTAGCTTGATAATGGTGCTTCAAGCAGCACCCAAGGAGTTACGCTACCTCACCATTCTGACGTTAATTAGTGGTACGGGATCTCCCAGCACTCTTTTTTTCAACAAAATTATTATCGATCAAATCTCCCACTTACTAGGAAAATTTACAACAGTAAGCTCGTTCACTCTTATCTTACAAGAGCCACTCTTACTTGGGAGCATTGGAGGATTAATACTACTTAATTTATTAACCGAATCAATGAACGCGATCGCTAGCTTGGTTTTTTCTTCTCTGCGCGATCGCGTTCAAGGTTTCGCTCAAAGTATTGTGCTGAATAAAGTTGCCAATTTTGCGGATATCGCCTTATTTGAAACCCCCGAATTATTGAACTTGGTTCAACTGGCAGAAACAGGAATAGAACGGCTCAAGGAACTATCCTTGCTTGTAATTACAACTTTGCATGGTTTTTTTATTTTAATTCCTGCTATTTTGCTCTCTGGCTCAATTGCTTGGTGGATACCGTTAATTTTATTTACCTCTGCTACACCAGCGATTTATGTGGAATTGACTTACCGCAAAAAAAGCTGGGAAGTCGAAGAAGCTCAGGCGAGTCTTGTCCGCCAAATGAACTTGCATAAGGATGTTTTAGTGGGTGAAGCTTATGCCAAAGAATTACGCTTATTTCAGCTACAACCTTTATTGCTGGATCGGTGGCAAAATCTTTTCCAAACCATGTTTAGATCGATGCAGCAAATCCGCAAAAAAGGGACGGTGCTTGTAATCACTTGGTCAATGGTGAATGGATTAGGAACCGCTTTACCCTACATTTATGTTGTTATAGGAGCTTTACGCGGGATTTATACTTTAGGAGATTTAGCACTTTATGCAGGTTTGATCCTACAAGTACGCCAGAGTTTGTTTTTACTGATTAATAATGGGTCTAACTTGTATGATGTGGTTTTGGGAACTCGTCCGATTTTCCAATTATTAGAACTGAAGCCGAAATTGCGGTTATCGTTAGCCTCAAGGGAGGATACTGCTGCTAAATTGTCTTTGACACCAAAGGCGATCGCCCAGCACCAGGGAATCGAAATCAAGAACTTATCTTTTTCTTATCCAGGTAGCGACAGCAAGATTCTGGACAACATCAACCTCACAATTCAGCCGCATCAAATGATTGCCTTAGTTGGTGAAAATGGTGCCGGGAAAACAACTTTAGCTAAGTTACTCTGTCGCCTGTACGATCCAGGTAGTGGCGAGATTTTGTGGAACGGACAGGATTTACGCGAAATTGGCTTAACACAGCTATACTCACGCCTTGCTGTGGTGATGCAAGATTACGCTCGGTTTCCAGCTACAGTGTGTGAAAATGTGGGTTTTGGGTACTTACCTGCGTTACAGGATGTTAACGCCATCCAAGAGGCACTAAGGGCAGCTGGAATTGCCAAAGCTGTGGACAATCTGCCGCAAGGCTTAGAAACACTATTAGGTAAGCAATTAGCAGGCGGAGTGGACTTGTCAGGAGGACAGTGGCAAAGAATTGCGATCGCTCGTGCGCTGATGCGATTATCCTCGGCAGAACTATTAATTTTGGACGAACCTACAAGCGCACTCGATCCGAAAACCGAGCATGAAATTTACCAGCTTTTACGTGCCATTGCTGCTAATAAAATGGCTGTTGTCATCAGTCATCGTTTAGCTTTATCCAAACTGGCAGACCGGATTATTGTTTTAGAAAATGGCAAGATTATAGAAACAGGAAGTCATGAGGAATTAATAGCAAGAGGTGGACAATATCATCTCATGTTTACCCGTCAAGCAAGTAGCTATCAGTAGACTGAACTATCAAATTAAGGTCAGGTATTGAACTTTCAAAGAAGCGATTGTGATTTAGCTGTTATGAACCAGCAGATCAAGCAACAGCGTTGCTTTCTGTTTCAGTTTACTTCACTGGTTTACTTTTGAAAGCAAAGTTGAGCAACCCGCTTTGAAACTTTGAAAGCATAAAGCGAGCAACTTGCTCATCTTATACCAAGTTGCAAAAGATAGTATTGTTACATTCTGTTATATAGAACAGAGCCAAGAAAATCCGACTTCTCCCTTGAACCTATCCCACTAATAAAATTCTTTGAATCCAAATATGAATAGTAGCAAGATCAAGAAATGCATCAAAATATACTTTTCGACGTTCCCAGCAAACAGCTAAACGACGGTATTTGCGTTGATACCAAGCAAAACAACGTTCTTGCTGGTATCTTGTCACAGATATTTTGATCGGTCTACCTTTATTTTTCTTAGTTTTCCAAACTCTTTTTGGTATTTGGGGTCGAATACTCGGAAAGCGTAAACTTGCACGTTGTTGTTTTGAGTCATACCCCTTATCGGCAGCCAACACCCTAAGTCGTTTACGTGGTCTACCGCGTTTCAAGGTTTTTAATTTGACTTTATTCGAGTATTGCTAATACC
>NZ_WBKL01000152.1:0-58930 GCF_015714705.1 Nostoc sp. NZL
GGTCAGGTAGATAATACTCAAGCTTTATTTCTTCATTGCCGAGGTAAACAGGCGAAGAACTTCATTGCTTATCTTGAAAAACATCGCTCTCGTATTGTCAACTATGCCTATTACCAGGCTGAACAACTTTGTTCTATTGGTTCTGGAGCAGTTGAATCTGCTATTAAACAAATTGGTGCGAGAATTAAAATTTCTGGCGCACAGTGGAATGTTGATAGTGTTAATCACATCCTCTCTATTCGTTGTGCTTATCTCAATGGTTTGTTAACTATTTAAGTCTTTCTGCCAAAAGTGGATGCTCCCAAAGTCTTAAACCAAGTATAATTTCAATTATATGTAATTATACTAAATCTTTGCAACACTTATCGAATAGACTAAATAAATTAAAGCCAAGTGATATTACTATTTAGTATTAGCTATCTTCTAAGCGCACTTTGGGAATTATTTTGCCCTGTCTCACAAAGTTTCTAAACTAACTAAAAAATTAAATAAGTAAGGTGTGTATTTGCAATTCTCCAAAAAATTGTAATTTAACTTTAACAATGGGGAAATATAAAAGTAACATTTCCTCCCATAACCATAGCCGAACAAAAAGGTAACAATTGCCTTCGTGTTCCAATTATAGATTGTCTATGCAACTTAGTTATCTACCGCTTGCTTGGCTCACTAACATTGAGCAGTCTATTGTCAAAAAACAGTTGATTGTGAAGCCAGACACACCTTTGCCGCAAATTCTGGCATTGATAAAAAGAGCGATCGCCCCTATGCGATTGAGTTGCACAGCCTTTTCTCGGATAGTCCCGCAAGTGGAAGGCAACTCATGTCAGGCATAAGCCCATTTTCTCTTTCTAAGCAACCACCACTGATTCTAGTGGCTGATGATGACAAGACCATCCGAGTGTTGTTGCGTAAAGCTATGGAACAAGAAGGTTATCGAGTGGTCGAGGTCAATGATGGGAAGCAATGTTTAGATGCTTACGAGACGATCAAACCGGATATAGTTTTGCTAGATGCTGTAATGCCTGTGATGGATGGCTTTACCTGCTGTAAGCACTTGCTCCAGATTGCCAGGAATAATTTAATATCGGCCCTTGCAACCTTTGATACTGACTCGACTCTTAACAATACTGTTATCTCGAAGATATGGGAGCGCACTCCCATATTGATGATCACATGTTTGGACGATGAGGACTCTGTAAACCGTGCTTTTGATGCAGGGGCGACTGATTATGTCACTAAGCCAATTCACTGGCCTGTATTGCGCCAGCGCCTGCGCCGACTGCTACAGCAAGCGCAAGTATACAAACAATTGGAGGCAGCAAACCAAGCTTTGCAGCACCTGGCCAATGTAGATGGTTTAACTGAGTTGGCTAATCGTCGTCGCTTTGACGATTATCTCAATACTCAGTGGATTAATCTCGCACAAGAGGAATCTCCACTATCAATGATTTTGTGTGATATCGACTTTTTTAAGTTTTATAACGATAGATATGGTCATCCTGCTGGGGATGTCTGTTTACAAAAAGTGGGTGCTGTCTTAAACCTTAAAGCCCAAAAACATCAGGATTTGGTAGCGCGTTATGGTGGCGAAGAATTTGCTGTGATTATGCCATACACCCCTGCATCTGGAGCAGTTCACGTTGCCGCAGCGATACAAGCGGGAATTAAAGATTTGCAAATTGTTCACGACGGGTCTGCGGTGAGTCAGTATGTCACCCTAAGCATGGGCGTGGCAACTGTTGTCCCCACTTGGGAATCATCACCTTCAGATTTGATTGTCCAGGCAGATAAGGCACTCTACCAAGCAAAGGCTGGGGGACGCGATCGCTTTGTTTCAAGTTCTTAGTTGTCGTTAGTCATTTTGAATGACCAATCTCTAAGAAGGATAAACTGGTAGTGTGAAGTGGAACCATGCTCCGTTATTGGGGGCAGAGTCCACCCAAATTTGGCCATAATGTGCCAGGATGATGCGTTGGCATAAACAAAGACCAATTCCGTAACCTTCTGTACCTTCATCCCGTTGTAGGCGGAAGTGGTTTTCAAAGATGCGATCGCGATTCTCTACAGGAATACCAGGCCCAGTATCGCCAATACTAAACTGAACTTTTTGGGTAGTGCGGTGTAATCCGGCAACGCTAATCTTGCCACCTTCTGGTGTATATTTGATGGCATTATCCAACAGATTCACTAGCACTTGGCGGATGCGTTCTGGGTCAGCATATACGTATGGCAAGTCATTAGGAATATCTGTTTCTACCTCGTGCGATTTGGCGGTGTAGCGATCGCACAATTCTTCCAGAACTTCTAAGCACAGTTTGCCTAACTGTACTTTTTGTGGTAAGATAGGAAACTCTGTATCTTTACCACGACCTACCTGTAAAAGGTCGGCAATCATCCGGTCAATGACCTTAGTTTGATTGCGGGCTTGTTTTAATAGATGTGCCGTCATCGATGGCTTAAGGCGCTGGAATTGCCCTGTCTCTAAATTGTAGTTAGATTGGAGAGTTTCAATAGCGATCGCGGCAGCAGTTAAGGGATTACGAAGATCGTGCGCCAGCATAGCAATTACCCGATCTTTAAACTGTAGCTGCTCTTGGAGATTATCTTTTTCCTGTTTCAAGCGAAAAATTTCGTCTGAGAGTCGGATTAGTTCAGCAGAAACAGCAACTGAACGGATAGTAGATTTGGGTAATGTCACCCTAGAATTGTCGTCTATACATTCTTGCAAGTCTTCCTGTAATTTTAAGTAAGCGTCTACAGCGACTTGCCAACGAGGCCACCAGTTTTTCAATTGCGCTATGATATTACTCCCAGCCAGAACCTGTCGTGGTTCGGGATGGATTTTGATTAAAGCTGGCGTTGCTACCAGCTTAAAGTGTTCTGCTAAGTAAGGTTGTTGTCCAACATCGATAGTTTGAAGTTCAAAACTATACTCAGCCTGCAATTCTTTTAAGTAAGCACGTATTCGCTGTACCTGCTGTCGGGACTTTGGGCGTCCATCGACAAACAGTAACAGCTGGAGTGGAGCCTCAGAATAAATAGGCTGATCCTGGGAAACTTGCATGTAATCGTGTTTCAGCACTGGTAACAACCTGGCGACGCTTTACAGAAAGTAAAATGGACTGACGGTTGTCAATGGTCGTTGTTTTTCTTCAATTTAATATCTATTTTAGATTTTCATACTCTTATCAGACCTGAATTTTTGACATCAGACATATGTTTTTCAACCTTTTGCCCCTTTTTCGCTGACTTCATCTCCAAGAAACATCCTTGCTCTTGAATATAAGTTTTAATTTGCCCTGAATCAAAAATTTTCGCCAGAGCTAGCAGGTAAAAGTTTTAATACTATGTCAAATCGGCTAGTGGAGCAGCATGTCAATTAGAGTACTCGCTTTGAACAAGCGATCACCCAAGCAAACGCAGATGCTAATTGTATCTAATCTATCAGGAAGCTGTTAACTGTTCAGACCAAGTTTGTAGAGGGTTTTCTCAACCGCCAGTGCATCCGATGAAGTGTCTTTTTTGCCTCTACCCAATCATTTGTAGGATTGGGTAAAAAGTCATAGCTGACTATGTACTGCCTCTATAACTTGTAAAGCGCACCCTGTGCCCAGCCTTCCTAAAGAACCGTTGCCCTATCCCAGAATAACAGGGGATGGATTGCCCCAGAGAAAGCTTTGGATAACATAGAGGCGATGCCTACGGCGGTAAACTACGCATTTCTAGAGGAAGCACTTACTGCTCTCGAAGCTGCCAAGAAACTCTTGACTACAGCACAAGTAGCATTTCCCCAGAAAATCTATTTATAGATATTAGGGAAACTGCCGCGACACTTGGCTGCTTTGCCTATGGCCCCGGACTCCAAGAACCACAAACTTACGCTAAGTTCCTGAAATTGCTTAACACTGGCATTTTCTGCCTATTGCCTTACTCAGCTTACCATCGTCAGATGAATAATTTCCAGAATCGATTGGAAGCCAGCGTTAGCGAACTTGATCTATTCCCCTCCTTGAGTGAGGCTAAGGGGGGCTTTAATCCTAGTCTATCACTTCCATTGCTTTGCGATCGCCTGACTGATAGTGTATCTGGAAGAAGATTAAAGCTTTTGGTAGCTACATTGTTTTTTGGTGAGTTATCAATCAGTTATCCGCTCTGGCAACTGAATAATTACAGAACTATCTGAAAAACTGATTCACAATCTGGTAGTCTGCCACATTAATTTTGATCAGTTCATAGTGGGTGGCTCTAGCCCTCATCTAATCACTAAAGTACTTACTATGAACTCTCTTAAGCTTTCATAATCCCTGTGGTGGAGTACTTACTTCAAGCATCCAAATCATACAACTCTTGTATAGCAAGTATTACAGCTTTATTTCTATTTTTTTTCCGAAAATGTTAGTTTGCTAGATTTTTAGGGAACTATATAAATAAGCGTAAAACAAATAAGCGTAGAACGAAGACAACACGGTAGCAAAAGCTACCGTTTACTAATTTTTTGAGATATCATCTTCACCAAGGCGAAGATAAGCAGGGGAAGAGAGAGAGATCAAGGGGACAACGGGGACAAGGGAGAATTATTAAACAAGTTTCTCCCTTGTTTCTTCGCAATGTCCAATGTCCCAATCACATTTAATGAACAGTCTGCGCTAGGGTAGGAATTGAAACTCAACTTGTGATTTCCTGTGCTTCCCTGTAAACGTCCAGCTGTATTTCTAATTTGGGCTGTTCTACTCACTTCGTTAACAGCCTGTGCTAACAGTCCAGTCGCCAAAAACCTTGAGCAATCTTTGGCGGCAGATCCTAAGCTGCAAAGCAATCCAGTTGTCTTTGGAGAATCTCAGGGTAACCAACCGCAAGCACAGCAAAACGAATCAACACTTCAGTTACCATCTGATTTTCCCAAAGATATCCCACTATATTCCAATGCCAAACTACAGGAAGTTACACCTGCTAGTGGCTCAGAAAACAGAGTCTCAACTCGTTGGTTAAGTTCTGACCCCAGCAACTTTATTACTAGCTTTTATAGTAGCCAGTTTCAAACAAATAACTGGCAGATTTTGCAACAGCCAACAGATGATGCGGGAGGTGCTTTTGAGGCACGTCGGAACGATTTGCTGTTGAAGGTTTCCATTCAGCCTAAATCAGTTACCAACGCTACACTTAATCAACCCCAAACAGCTACTGAATTACTAATTGAGTACGTACCGAATAGTACTGCAACGGCACAACCTACCCCAACTACAAGTTCTAACGAAACTACTAACGCCGTTCCGCAACCAGGAGATACCCAGTTTATTGGCCCAATACCACCTACAAACTTGGCAGCGCAGCCACCAAGTACAGCTAATAACCAAACAACTCCTACAGCAACACCTGAATCTCAGGAATTCAACGATCTGAATAAGGTACCGCAAGAATGGCGGCAACACATCCAAGACTTGGCTGCATTAGGTGTTTTGGCTCTAGAACCAAAGGCAACTAAGAGCAACTCTACTGCTATAACTAACCAGTTTGAACCCAATAAAATCGTTACACATCGGGAATACGCCCGTTGGCTAATTGCTGCTAACAATGCCATGTATGCCAGCAATCCAGCTAAACAAATTCGCTTGGCATCAGAAAGTACTCAACCAGCTTTTAGTGATGTGTCGGCAAAAGACCCTGATTTCCCAGCAATTCAGGGATTAGCTGAGGCTGGGTTAATTCCTAGTCCTTTGTCTGGAGATTCTACAGTAGTTTTGTTTCGTCCTGATGCACCCCTAACGCGAGAACAGTTACTACTGTGGAAATTACCCCTAGATACTCGCCAAGCTTTACCCTCTGCCAACTTAGATGCGGTCAAACAAACTTGGGGTTTCCAAGATGCAGGGCGAATTGACCCCAAAGCTTTAAGAGCAGTGTTGGCTGATTACCAGAATAGCGAACAATCAAATATTCGGCGGGTGTTTGGTTATACGACTCTGTTTCAACCCAAAAAACCAGTAACTCGTGCTGAGGCTGCTACGGCTTTGTGGTATTTCGGCACACAGGGTGAGGGTGTATCGGCTGCTGAGGCTTTGAAATTAAAGCAAAGTTAAAAGGCGGTTGGTCTATCATCAGCATAAAAGCGAGCAATTAAAACCTTTTGGGAGGTAAATTTTGCCATTTCTTTGTACAAAAACTATTTTTTATTAAGAAAAGGTAAATCTAAGTATTTTCAGCGTTTTTACCTGTGTTTGATGAATTTTTGAGGCATAGTTAAGTGAAACAACGTAAGTTACTCAATAGACCTACTTAGTTTTGAAGTAACTCAAAAGACAAGTTGTCGAACTATAGCCCTTTCATTGCTTTTAAACAAGCTAAAAAATATCACGGGTAAAACAAATATGAAAAAACAAGCTGTAGCAGCAGGATTTGTTCTATTTTCTTTTATGTTGCCGCTCAAAGCGAATGCTGCGAGCTTTAGCAAATTTTATGTATTTGGCGACAGTCTTTCTGATACTGGCAATGTTTTCGCTGCTACTGGTGGTTTAGTTGCTCCGACAACAGCCATTCCCCAAGATCCACCCTACTTTCAAGGGCGTTTTTCCAATGAGCGGGTGTGGGTAGACTACCTCGGAGAGCAACTAGGATTAAAACCCTCTCCATACATTACTTTAAATCCAAATATTCCCAATCAAGGTATTAACTTTGCTGTGGGCGGCGCTAATTCTGGTCAGGGTAATGCTGTTGTTCCTAATGCACCGTTACCAGGAGTACTGGAACAAGTCGGCTTGTTGACACAACCGATTTTCCAAGCCAATCAGAAGCTTGATCCAAATGCACTTTATGCTGTATCGGGAGGTGCAAATGATTATCTGTTTGGTCAAGCTATCAATCCGGCTCAAACAGTCCAGAATTTATCAGATGCAGTAGGGTTACTTGCCTCATCTGGCGCAAAAAATATTTTAGTCTTTAATTTACCCGATTTGGGCAAGATTCCATTTGCATTCGCAACAGGTCAATCTGGTAACTTGACTGGTTTGACAAATGACCACAACACGAGATTAGCAGAGGAAATAGGCAAGTTTAGCAATAACTCTGACCTGAATCTGATTTCTGTGGATGTGTTTTCCTTATTTAATCAAGTACAAACAAATCCAGGGGAATTTGGGTTTAAAGATGTGGCTACCCCTTGCGTAATAGGGACTTTACAGACAATCACAAGTGTATGTTCTCAACCAAACGATTATTTCTTCTTTGACTCTGTGCATCCAACAACAGGCGTTCATAAGTTGGTCGCAGATACTGCACTAGCGGCGATTGAGGCTAAGTCTGTCCCTGAACCTGCGATAAACTTGGGAATTTTAGCCCTTGGTGCTTTTGGTGCGCTAGGAGTGCTGAAGCGTCAACAAAAAAGGTCAGCACTTGTATCAGTAGTCCGGGTTGTTGATGCACAATTGTCTCATACAACAGTTGAAAACTAAACTAACTGTATTGATGTGGGATTACGATCGCTTATTTGAAATTATCGAAGAATTAGTTATGCACCATTCTCCTAGTGGTGTAGAAGCTGAGATTAATCAGTTGTTAATGCAACGATTTGTGGCGCTGGGTATAGAAGTCTGGTGCGATCGCGCCGATAATATTATTGCGAAAATTCCAGGGAAAAATCCAGACCGAGCGATCGCAATCACCGCACACAAAGACGAAATTGGCGCAATTGTCAAGAATATAGGTGATGAAGGTCGTGTCAAAGTCAGCAAACTCGGTGGTTCTTTCCCGTGGGTTTATGGTGAAGGTGTTGTCGATTTAATCGGAGATAACGAAACCATTAGCGGTATTCTCAGCTTTGGTTCCCGCCACGTTTCCCACGAATCGCCCCAAAAAGTCCAGCAGGAAGATACAACTGTTAAGTGGGAAAATGCCTGGATTGAAACGAAGCTGACATCTGCGGAATTAGAAGCAGCTGGCATTCGACCTGGAACTAGAATGGTAATCGGCAAACATCGCAAGCGTCCAATTCGGTTAAAGAATCATATTGCCGGTTACACCTTGGATAACAAAGCTTCTGTTGCCATTTTGCTAGCCTTGGCTGAAAACCTGAAACAGCCTGCTGTTGATGTTTATTTAGTAGCATCAGCTAAAGAAGAAGTAGGAGCAATTGGGGCGCTATTTTTCACCCAAAATCAGCGTTTGGATGCCTTAATTGCTTTAGAAATTTGTCCATTATCTGAGGAATATCCCGTTAAAGATGGGGAAAGTCCTGTACTTTTATCTCAAGATGCCTATGGAATATATGATGAGGGGTTAAATAGTCAATTGCGCCATAGTGCAAAGCAACTCGATATGCCAATACAATTCACAACTCTGAGCGGATTTGGCAGTGATGCTTCGATTGCGATGAAATTTGGCCATGTTGGACGTGCTGCTTGTTTAGCGTTTCCCACCCAAAATACCCACGGTTATGAAATTGCTCATTTAGGAGCGATCGCTAACTGTGTCGATTTGTTAAAAACTTTCTGCGAAACTGAGTTTGAGTGATAAGTCTAGGCTTTGATTTGAAGGTGCGATCGCATATCAACCCAAAATAGATAACATCACCAAATTCATAGTTTGTCATATTCTGCATCATCAGGGTTATCCCAGATTTTGAGCAGAACTGGTTCAGAAAGTTTTGCTGCTGCAAAGGTAAGGCTATGGTCTGCATTTTGCAGAGCCAGAGAATCAATAAAATCTTCAACTAGCAAAACTTGTTCGGGAGGCAGCTTTTGAATTTTTTCAAGTAGCCTCTGCTCTGAAATTTTATGAGACTGCATTGTTTAGATTTTCCTAACCTTGCCTGTATTGGTTGCTTTATGCATTCATTATAGTTTTTGATTGTCTCTATCCACGAAGGCGATCGCTAACTGTCTCGATTTGTTAAAAGCTTTCTGCGAAACTATTAGAGGTATAATTGCTGAAATTTCGTGTATTTATTTAAATGATTACCGTTACACCAGAGGAAATTACTCAGTTTCGCAACCAGTTGGTCGATAGTCCAGAGGCTGCTTTAGCGGCTTTGGATGCTATAGAAAAGTGTGAAGGCTATTTAGATGATGCTGTTCCACTGTTGGTTATGCGGGAAACTGCACAGGAAGCAGATAGATCGTTAAATGATTTGCTAGAAAGATGTCGCCAATTCCTCTGTCAAGAGGAAGTCAGAGAGTTTTTAGAATCAGGATTAATTGCTCCAATTATAGAACCATTGGCAATTAGTACAGGTATTCCTTTGGGTACTGCCACTGCACTTAGTATATTGGTGTTTAAACTGGGGGCGAAAAAGTTTTGTCAAGTCCCTGAATCTGGTGCTTAACGTCCAGATGCTGTAAATCCAGCCCAGTAGTAAGGATTTGCAAAAGGTAGGGGTTGACGTTGCTTGATTCGTTCCAAAGATTCTTGAAACCTGATACGTTGTCCTACTCTGAGTTGAGCCAAGACTTTTTCAATTTGGGGTTTGTGTTCTTCTAAAAATCTGTCTAATCCTTCAATAGTCAGATTTCGTAGCCATATTTGAGCTTGCTTAAGAGCTATGGCAATATCTCCTGCTTCTAGGTTATCAAGTGTGAATAAATTTTCGTAGAATTTAATCATTAAAAAACTGGTAGACAAGTCATCTACTTTCCACAGTGAACTAACGACACTGGGACTACCAGCTAACAGAAAACCGCCAGGTAAACCAATGTATTCGTCACTCGTATTTTTAGAATCAATCAATCCAGTTTCGCAAGCGGAAAGGGTGACAAGGCGACATTTTTCTAATTTGAGAGTGAATATTTTATCTAAAGTCAGACATTTTTCTAAATCGTAGGTTTCCCCTGCTCGTAAATTCAGGTAACGTTCGGAGTCGGGTTTTGTTGGGGTGTCTGCGATGGGTGCATTTGCCAAAATTAAGGCTGATTTACCGGGGTTTGTTAAGTTAAAAGACCCGTGACAGCTAAAGTGAGTGCAGTGGTAAGTGTTTAAGTCAGTATTATTAATTGCTGTGAGTGTCGCTGCTGTTTTTTTCAGAACGTTGGAAGTATTAAAGTAGCTTTGAATAACTTGTACTTCTAAATTGGTGTAATTCAGGTCTTCTGTAGGATTTTGAATTGCAAATAGAGATTGAAAATCAGGGCGTTGTCGCTGTTGTACTTGTTGCAGTAGTTGACAACTGGGTGCATAGCCCACACCACCAGCAAATAAATCCAGAAGACAAGACGAATTTTCAGAATTTTGATTTATTGGTAGTGCATGAAGGGGGAATAAGTGCAGGAATCGATGGGGAATTAGGATGAGTTTATCGCAGTGGTTTGGTATCTGGGTTAATATTTCATCAATGTGCAGAATTGAGGCTAATTTTTTGAGTTCTACCCCTAAACTATTCAGCCATTGGTCTTTTTGATTGTAGTAGTTTTGCAAATATTGATTTAGCCAATCATACAAGGCTTCTAAGTCTCTTGTTTGGGATTGCCAAACAGTTGCTTCTCCTTGTTTTGTGACAATAAACGCCAGAATTTTATCGTTGAGAATATACCACTCGATAATGGCTGTATGCTCATCCAAAGAACCTTGGAAGGAGTCGAAATTGAAACCATAACCAACGGGTAAATAGCGGTTTTGCAATTCATTACGCTGCTGTCGTAACTGTTGTAGATGTTGTGCAAGGACTTTGGGATTTTCAGCTTTGCCATTTTGGATTTGATATTGTCCTACGGCTATTTCATCCCTGTATTTTTCTAATTGAGGGAATACTTCTGGAGGGAAGATGGTTTTAGAATCACGTTCAAGGATCTGTTCAACTAAATTGCGGGTTTTACTACGTTCAACATATTCAATTGCTTCGGTAATCTTATTTAATTCTGTGCAAACATCTACCATACAGCTATAAACTTTGTTGAACTGTTCCGCTTGTTTGCGTTTGCTTTCTTCTCCAGATACTATTTCTTCTCGCAAAGATTCTATGGTGACAATGGCAGACTCAAAAGTATTGTATGCTAAGTTAAACTTGTTTGTGTCTTGGTAAGTTCTTCCCAGTCCAAACAAAGTTTCTGCATGGTTTTCAGGCAAAGCTTCTTTGGTTCTGACAGTTAAAGCAGCAGTATAAGCAGCGATCGCTTTTTCAAAATTATCGGCTGGTTCTTCTGTAATTTTGATAGAGTAAACATTCCCCAGATTATTTTGCGTTATTGCCCAATCTTGGGGTGCAACCTCGCGGGTTCTCACTTCCAAAGCATGTTCATAAGCCTTAATAGCCTTAATAGCAAGTTCAGTATTTTCTGCCGGATTTATCAGTATTTTTTTATAGTAAGCAGTACCTAAATGGTCTTGTGTTGCTGCCCATTGTTGAGGTAACGCCTCGCGGGTTCTAACTTCCAAAGCATTTGTGTAGGCTTTGATTGCTTGTTCGAGATTTTCTGCAAGGTCTCCCTTAATTCTGTAATGATAAGCAATTCCCAGATGATTTTGCATCATTGCCCAATTTTGGGGTGAAACTTCGCGGGTTAAAACTTTCAAAGCATCTGTGTAGGCATTGATTGCTTGTTCAAGATTTTCTGCTTTGTCTCGTAGTATTCTGTTAGAGTAAGTATTGCCCAAATTATTTTGTATTTCAGCCCATTTTAAGGGCAAATCCTCACGGTTAAAAAATTTCAAAGCATCTGTGTAGGCATTGATTGCTTGTTCGAGATTCTTTGCCTTGCATCCTACGATTCTCTCAGAGTAGGCAATGCCCAAGTTATTTTGTGTTTCAGCCCAATTTTGAGCAAAAGCTTCACGGGTATATACTTGTAAAGCAGCAGTGTAAGCAGCGATCGCATTTTCGATATTATCTGCCCTATCTCCTTTTATTCTCTCCCTGTAGGCAAGTCCGAGATTATTTTGCGTCATTGCCCAATCTTGAGGCAAAGCTTCCCTAGTGTAGACTGTCAACGCGACTTCATAGCCAGTAATGGCAATTTCCATATTGCTGGCTTTGCTACCCAAGGGGAATTGCGCTATTAGATTGCTAAATTCAACAATAACTGATGCTAAATATTCTGCTTTATCTGCTGTCGCTTCCCCAAGTCTATTTGTCCCCCAACGGCGCAATATTTCTGCTAACACTCCGTCGAGTTTGTCTGTATTCTTTGCCAGCAAGGGGTAAACTACCTGAGAATTACCTCTACTGTCTGCGGTTGCTTGTAGTACCTGCATCAAGAATTGGTAATATGTCTGTATCTCCTCCTCACTAAGAGATTGCAAATCTACTTTATTATCTAGATTCAACGCTTCCCCTAGTTGCATTGCCAAACCTTGCAACCAATTCGCTGTCTTCTCATCCCCTTGCTGTAAAAACCTCTGTGCTACTGCTTCTATTGTCTGCAAGAAGCCAATATCTACTAATTCTTGGTTTGCTGTCAAAGTTTCTTGGAATTCATCGTTAGTACGGCAATTCAACAGGCTTTGAATGAGGTTGACATAGGCTTGCTGACGCTGATCATTCATGGGCAAAGGTGTGAGACGCAACTAGATCATAAGAAAAATTCAACACCAACACCCTAAATTCCAGAAAAGTGTAGAATTTCATCACAAATGATGTGTTTCTGCCAATGAAAGAACCTCGTGGATGAGTATTTTTTACTTGTGAACAGACGATATACAGATTTTGCGATCGCTTGATTTCCAAAAGATGCGATCGCGTTTTGCTAAGAAGCTTTTGAGTAAATATCAAGCAATACCCCCCGATATAACTTGTCATCTAATCGAGGGGGAAGTTCCGGTGTAATATTGAATTTTAAATTGTTACACTGCTCTGTGTTCGTCGCAGTTTTTGATGTAACGACGTAAAACAGAGTTGATTAAGGTTTTATATTCTCCGCTTTGAGCTTGAAACCACTCTAGTATATCTGGCTCAATCTGTACCAATTGCTGTGCTTGAGGTGCGGGAACTCGGAGAGTAGCTTTCTGAAAAAAATCTTCTGTCAATGGTGGAATATCAGAGTAGTCAATTTCTTCATCGTTCATTGACTCCAATGCTGTCCAGTTAGTACGAGAGGTATTTCTCAAGTTTTTGTCGCTCATACCGATTTGCCCTTCGTGCTGAAATGATCCGAATCACATTATTTTTGCGTTCTGTCCAAACTACAACGGCTACACCGTTGCCGAGAAAACCTATACCGAACCAACGGTCTTCTCGATAATCAAAACGATCATCTAACTCAATTAGCATTGGACTTTCAAACATCTCAGGAACATCGGCGAAATCAATCTCATGTTTGCGAAGATTCTCTAAATTTTTCGCCTCATCCCACTCAAACTGCATGAAAATTTAGACACGCTAATTGAACCATCTCTATTATCCTGCATAATATCCCAATACGCTCAGTATTAGAGATAAAAACTTACGGGGAAGCAAGCTACGCGCAGCCCCTCGTAAAGAAGTGCGGGCTACGCAAACGCATTTATCGATTTGGCGATCGCAATTGCTATTTCGGAGTACGCAATTGCTATTTCGGGGTACGCATTTGTTATTTCGGAGTACGCAATTGCTATTTCGGAGTACGCAATTGCTATTTCGGGGTATGCATTTGTTATTTCGGAGTTCGCAATTGCTATTTCGGGGTATGCATTTGTTATTTCGGAGTACGCAATTGCTATTTCGAGGTTCGCATTTATTGATTTTGTGATTACTGTTGCTGATTGTACTTATTCTAAAACAAGAAATTGATATGAAAAATGAGTAAAAACACAGTCAAAGTCGTAATTTTTTTGTTGAACTTTTAATGAAATAAATCCACAAAACTACCCATCTCATGCAAAAGGATACTCCACTATCTTGAAAAAGGAATAAAAAAAAGGATATCTCATGTCTTTAAAAACTCGTGGATCTGCTGCTATTGAAAAAGCCCAACTTCGTCTCGCCTTGCTTAAATCTATTGATGAAAACCTGGATTTAGGACATGGGTTAACCATTGAAGCTTACAACCATCTAATCAACACTACCCGTGCTGTGCTAGAAGCTAATAACACGCTGGTTTCCAATCTGGAAGAATCGCGTAAAACAGTAACCCAGATGGATAAAGCTCTCTCCGAAATGTCTGAACGAATGCTAAGTGGAGTTGCAACTGTCTACGGCAGAAACAGTATGGAGTATTCCAAGGCTGGCGGCTCCAATCGAAAACGAAGTAAACAATCTAGTTCAAAAGTTACTCCAGTTGTAGCGGTTCTTACGACTCAACCTACTCAAGCTGCAATTGTGAATGCGTCAACTAACGGTAATGGCACAACTCCTTTGCTGCAATAATCCACCTAGCTTGAAAATGGGAGTAGGGGTGTTAAATCACAGAATTCAATTCTGTAGCTTGCTTCCCTGAAAGGGTATTCTAGCTCCTGACTCCTGAATTGTGTTTTGATAATTTGTCACCAATACATACAGAAGCAAATTACTAAGTTTGATGACAATAATTTGTCACTACGACATTAATCTGTCAACGACGACAAATAATTAGTCACTGTACACTTGATTTATGTCAAACTTGACTATTGAGTAATACTTTTATCAAAGCCGATGATGGGATTTGAACCCACGGCCTGCTGATTACGAATCAGCTGCTCTACCACTGAGCCACATCGGCGTACACAATCTAAGAGTATAACATGATTTAGTCATGATAAACCAAAATCCCAAAAATCGCCTTAACCCTGAACAATACGCCAGCCTCAAAGCAGAAATAGCCGCTCCTTATCGTGGCTTACGACAATTTATCTACATCGCTTTCGGTGCTTCTGGCTCCATTGGTGCATTCATCTTTTTTTTCCAAGTGCTTGCCGGACGAGATGTTGAGAGTGCTTTGCCTAGTTTGGCTCTCCAAGTAGCGATCGTTGCCCTAATGGTCTTCCTCTGGCGCTGGGAACAGCGTCGGCAACGAAGCACCCAATCGGGTAAAAATTCTAATTCCTGAAGGGAGAAATTTTAGTGGTTATTTTTTTATTGCTTTCCTTTTATATATATTTATATTCTTCAAATTTATTAATGCTTTGATAAAGATGAAAATATCAAAAGATAAAAAATAAAAAAATTATTAGGAAATCCCAAAAAGCAAAAATTTCTGAGAAACTAGAAATCGTTGAAACGGGGTCAGCCAATATAAAGACCCTGACCATAAAACCAATCACATTCAAATGGGGTTAGCTATATTTAAAGACCCCAAATTTTATGTTTAAAAAACCCTAAAATTCATAAAACTCACAATATTAGAAGCGCCAGACTGATAATTTGTTAGTCTGGCGCTTCCAATTTGCTAACTAGTACAGCACAGCGGCAATAAACCACCCTTTTGAAATGTCTGAAACCTTTGCAAAAACGTAATTACGAATTACGCGCAACGGTACTAGGCATTTACTGAACTGTTACCAAATAGGATGAAGGAATTGGTTGAGCACGTCCAGCATTGACGAGTGCCTGATAAACAAAGGCAGCAACTTCGGCTCTAGTCGCTTCTCGATTAGGATTGAGTTGCTTGGCTGTGGGATAGTTGATCACTAGTTGCCGTGCAGTTGCAGCCGCAACAGGAGCGATCGCATAATTAGGAATCTGGGCAGCATCGGTGTAAAAGGAAAGGACATTCTGATTATTCGCAGTTAAGCCCAAACCATTAGCTAAGGCTACTAACGCCTGCACCCTCGGAATTTGCTGCTGTGGCTTAAAAGTGCCATCGGGATAACCAGAAACAAATTCACTTTGGTAAGCAGATTGAATTGCAGCGTAAGCCCAGAAATTGCTTGCTACATCCTTAAATTTAATCGCTGTGCGTTTGGTTGGTGGTGTTAGGGCTTTAGTAACAATAGTGGCGAATTGAGCGCGGGTTACAGGATCATTGGGTTTAAAGCTGCCATCAGGAAAGCCAGCAATAATATTTTGGGAGGCTAAAGCTTCAATGTAGGTTTTTGCCCAGTAATTTGCTGGCACATCTTTAAAGGCGACAGGCCCTCCAGGTGGTACGTCGACAGCTGCGGCAACAAAATCTACTGAGCCGAAAATCTTTTTCTGATCAATATCGTTGCCAACAGCAATAATTTGACCGGTTTTAGTAGCGTTGTTCACATCATAACGAGTGTTATTGCGAATAAGGTTGCCACCAGGATTTTCGTTAGTGCCAAGGTCGGGTAAAGCGTTGACAGTCGCTACTAAGCCATCCCGCTTATTGTTCTGAATGACATTCTGACGCAATACAGGCTTCGCTGACTCTGAGATAAAAAGACCATCTTGGTTTTCGATAATTTGATTTTCCACAACTAGGGGTGTGGAAGTACCACCGATCGCTAAACCAAAACCAGTATCCTGAAATAAGTTGCTCCGAATTTCTCCTTGGGCAGCTCTAGCAATTGAAATCCCATTGCCTTTGTTTTGCACAAAGAGGTTGCCTTCAATTTTGGGATTGCCTGTACCTGTGACAAAAACACCCTCTCTGACACTGTTAGTAAAAGTACTGTTTTTGATAATGGGATTAGTTGACTCCACCCACACCGCTGTACCCCGGCTATTTGGGTTGGTGACGCTGACACCAGCGATCGTGGTATCTTGGTCGGCAAGGATGGTAATGTCCTGTCTTGCAAAGGTGCGGCTCGTGTAGAAACCTCCACCTGTAATCAATATCGCCTGACCTTTTGTAGCTTCATCACCCCGCAGTGTCACCCCTGGTTTAAGCAACAGCGGGAAGGTTTCACCACTTTCCTGATTATAGTTACCAGGTGCCAGTTGAATAACTGCACCTGGTTGGGCTTGACTGAGAGCGAAACTGATGCTTTTGTAGGGTGTAGTTGACGTTGTACCAGCACCAGCACTATCTGCACCAGTTGCTGGATTAACGTAAATCACTGCGGCTGTTGCAGGAGCTTGCGCTGTGAGAGTTGGGGCGATACCTTCTGGGTGAGTAGCACCAGCATTAACCTCACCAGGTAGTAGTATTGACCCACTAGAAACAACAAGCATTGCCGTTAGTCCGGCTCCCACGCGTAAAGTATATCTGAGCTGACTGCTAGAAAAAAGGCGAAAATTTTTCGCTAGAGAAATGTGAAAACCCCGATATTTCATTTTTTGAGTCTGTGATGTGCTGAATTACGGTATGTTGAACAGGGTTGACGGTAGCAACCTTGTAGCTGCTGGTCAAACCCATGCAAAACTATACTGGATGATTAGCACCGATTCAGCTAAATTCCCTAGATAGATCACAGAACTTATACATTAGTTATATTGTGTTATTCAGAAAATTCTCTTAGGGGTAATATGAGGATGAGGCGATGTCTATGGATAAGTCGCTTGCTGCCTTATCTACGCGCTCTGTTTACTCCTAATACACCTTAAGGGATTTTCAATAAATAAATTATTCAATCTTGTGGGGTATTTTTTTATTATCAAGCCCCTAAGACTCCTGAAGGATTAATTTTTTGCTATACCCTAAAGCCAGATGCCAGTACTAATTCTACTGGAATATCATCACAGGAAAAGCAAACCTATTGGAAATCGGGAGAAATGCGTTTTAGATTTTTGGGGCTACGTCGCGCTTTAGTTTTAGTAGGTAGTACCTGTCTTCTACTTTTGTCTACTCCTGTCTTTGCTGCGGAACGAGTAGTGCTAAATTATGGTATTTTCCGTGAATCACTTTCAGTGGAGGAGCTATCCACCTTTGCCCAAACAGGTGAACTTTCACGTTCGCTACGAGTTAATTTCGCTTTGGCACGACAAGACCCCAAAGCCATTCGTCAGTATTTAACGGAGCCGGTAAAGGTAAACGTTGTATTTTTAGATAGAGTGCTGAATAGCCGGATTGGTAATATTATTTTGGATCAAATTAGTCAGGTTATTTATACACCCTCTCGGAGAGCAGACCGACAGGCTTTGCGAGCCGCGTTGGTACTTTCTGCGAGTAAAGACGGGCAGGTGTCGCTAATCGAAATTATTGAAAATTATCCCACCAATGAAGTGGAAGTTGATGGCAAACGCTTGGAAGGTGCATACCGTCAACTCCGTCGCTTGCAAACAAGCTTACAAGATTTACTAAATTTTTAGTAAGCTAAAGTTTCTAAAGTTTCCCTTAAATAACGTTGTACCTGTTGTTCCAAGCGAATTCCCTGTAATTGTGCATCACGTTCTAGTTGCCAGCGTTGAAAACCGGAACTAGTAGAGATTGCACATTTGAGGCTATACCAAATTTCAGTATCAGCAGAAAATTGGCGATCGCTAGAAGCTGGAATTTGAGCCATAGTTCCTCATTCCTTTATTTTTACTTGCAAGGTAATTGGGCATTGGGCATGGGGCATTGGGCATCGGTAATTTCCCGATTCTTCTCTGCCCCTCTGCTTCCCTACTGCTTATTTTTAGCCTTTTAAAGTAAATAATATTACTTTCAGGGCTGTGATGAATCTGTATTAATCCTAAACAAGGATTGCAATAATCGGGGCACGATTTGATTCACCCGCACCCCTAAAATTGTGAAATCCTGCTTAATCTTTTCTAAAGATAATGGCTCTATGCCAGCAAATTCTGTGTCATTAGTCACTAAAACTCGCATTACACTCACAGGTATTTGTAAAAATAAATTGCTGCCTAAAAAGGCTAATCCCGCCAGCAGTAGTGCGAGGCTGCGCCATTGTGGGAGAAATTTGGCTGAATCTGCTACTAATGGAGCAATTTGGTAAAGATTCCACAGCACCCAAATCGACAATACTGCTGCCACTAATGCCAGGATACGATTTAACTTTGTATTAATTAAACAGAGAATTTTTCGCTGCCGCTCAGTCAGATTTTCTGGCTTTAGGGCTATTCCTAAAAGAGCAAATATATAAAAAGGACGACGCAACTGCATCCATAGCAGGGGTAGAACACCAATAGCGGCAACTAAGAATAGCTCCATCCAGACTGGCAAAAACGGCTCGCCTACAGACAGGAACAATAAGCAGAGTATTAAAAAAATAGGCAACGTCGCCAATCCAGCGACGTGAATCCACAAAATCGGTTCAGAGCGAAATGAATGCATATTATAAAAAGTTATGAGTTATGAGTTAGGAGTTAGGAATTAGCAGCTTTTAACTCCTAACTCCTAATTTACCACTCCTAACTTCTAACCATTTTACCCTCAGCACTATCTCGTTAAGGTGAGAGTGCGGCGCTTGGTAACCATTTGATAGGATTCGATGATGTCACCTTCGACCCAATCATTGAATTTATCCATGCCGACACCGCATTCATAACCGGCGTTGACCTCACGCGCATCTTCTTTCATCCGTTTTAGGGAGTCAAGGACGCCTTCAAAGATAACCTTACCGCCGCGTCGCACCCTGACTTTGCAGTTGCGAACTAGCTTGCCAGATTGAACGTAGCAACCGGCAACAGCACCGCGACCGACTGGGAAGACGGCACGCACTTCGGTTTGACCCAAGGGTTCTTCGACCAACTCTGGTTCCAAAAGACCTTCCAAGGCATCTTGGATATCTTCTAGTAGTTTGTAGATCACGTTGTATTCCCGGACATCCACACCCGCTTCATCAGCGGCTTGTCTAGCGCCACTGGCAAAGGTGGTGTTGAAGCCAATAATCACAGCGTTACTGGCAGCTGCTAAGTCGATATCTGTTTCGGTGATTTCCCCAGCAGTAGCCAACAGCATCCTGATTTGGACTTCGTTTTGGGGGATTTGCTTGAGCGCTCCCACAATTGCTTCTACGGAACCTTGTACGTCTCCTTTCAAGATCAAGTTGAGTTCTTTCAACTCGCCTTCTTGTGCTTGAGCGGACAGGGTTGTAAGGGTAACACGTCCCTGTAACAAACGGGATAGGCGTTGTCTGTCTGCGCGATCGCTAGCGAGTGCTCTGGCTTCTTTTTCGTTCTGGAAGACCTCGAACTCGTCGCCTGCTGCTGGCACATCACTTAAACCCAACACCTCGACGGCAAAGGAAGGAGAAGCAATGTCTACTCTCTTACCTCTGTCATCCACCATCGCCCGGACTTTACCGAAAGCCGAGCCAGCTACCAAGATATCTCCCACATGCAGGGTACCATTCTGAATTAGCAGGGTAGCTACTGCTCCCTTGGCTTTATCCAGATGTGCTTCAATTACAGTACCTTTGGCGGTACGATCTGGGTTGGCAGATAGTTCTCCAACCTCTGCTACTAGCAGAATCATCTCTAAGAGCGTATCCAGGTTTTCACCCCTGATCGCGCTCACGGGAACCATGATCGTCTCACCACCCCAGTCTTCTGAGGTCAGACCATACTGGGTTAGTTCTTGTTTGACGCGTTCTGGCTGTGCCCCTTCTTTGTCAATTTTGTTGATTGCAACAACAATTGGCACTCCCGCTGCTTGGGCGTGGCTAATGGCTTCAATGGTTTGGGGACGGACACCATCATCAGCAGCTACTACCAACACGGCAATGTCTGTTACCCGTGCTCCTCGTGCCCGCATTGCTGTAAAGGCTTCGTGACCAGGAGTATCCAGGAAGACTATCTGCTGTGGTTTGCCCTCATGTTCCACATCCACATGGTACGCACCGATGTGTTGAGTGATCCCACCAGCTTCGCCAGCAGCCACTTTTGTTTTGCGGATTGAGTCGAGCAGGGTTGTTTTACCGTGGTCTACGTGACCCATAATTGTCACGACAGGTGGACGGCGGTGGAGATATTCTAGATCTTCTGCGCCGACCATTTCTGTAATTTTCCGAGCTTCTGCTTCTCGCTCGGCGGTTTCGACTTCTATTTCTAGTTCTTTCCCTACCAGGGTAATTGTGGGAATATCCAGATTTTGGGTGATACTCACCGCCATGCCTTTGAGGAACAGGATTTTCACAATCTCTGTATCGGGAACGGCTAAAACGTCAGACAACTCTTGCACAGTCAACGGGCCTGTGATCGTGACCTTCTCGGGACGGTCACGTTTTGTATCGGCTTCTTGTTGACGACGGTTATTGTGATGGTCACGGCCAGAACCAGACTTAGAACCAGGTTTTCTACTTCCTCTAGCAGTTGGGGCGCTAGCAAGGGTTGCGCCTGGCATCTGCACAGGTCGAGTAGCTTTCGGTTTGGGAGGACGGGCAATGGAGAGGCTGACTTGGACAGTGGCTGGTGAGTCTAGATCATCATCATCTAGCAAATCTTCTTCAAACTCATCATCCAGTATCGGCTTGATCCGCTTGCCTTTGACGCCAGCTTTAGCTTTCTCTTTAACTTCGTCAATTATTTCCTCTTCTACCCACTTCTTACCGCCTTTGGTGGGGCGAGGTGGACTTGGGCGTTTCAAATCGAGGAGATCAGGTGCGACTGGCTCATCACCCAATCCTTGAGATTTGCCTGCTATTCCTGACATCTGTCTAGGTGGAGTAGCGATCGGCATTGCGGCTGCTACAGCTTCACCAGGGCGTGCTGGTCTCGGTCGTTGCCCCTCTCCTAGTTGCGATGGTGCAGATGGTCTACTGCCCCTCTGCTCTGGTCTGGTGGGTGCAGGGGTAGGACGGCTTGTTCTTTGTGGTGCACCTGGTGGAGACTGGTCAGTTGGCAGTTTAGCAACTCTTGGCTTAATTTGTTCGCGATCGCCTTCGGCAGGCCGTAGCCGTTGGTCGCGTTTGAGGATCGGTTTATCTGCCTGAGAGACTGGCTCATCTACCACCTGGGCTTCTTCCGCCGCAGGTCTTGCCGGAGGAGCAACTAGTTGCGGTTTTTGAGGTTTTTCCGGTTTCGCTCTGGCTGGAACTATTTTTTCCGGTTTTTGGGATGCTATTTTTTCTGATGCCTGATTTGGACTTGGCGTTTGTTCCAAGTCTGTGACAGGAGGTTGCTCTTGGGTCTCAGATTGATTCCGGGGTACGGGTCGAGTTGGTGCCGTCGGCTTCATAGGTGAGACTGGTGTAGCGAAGGGCCGTGGAGGTGAGGGAGGATTAGCTTCAGACAAGGCAGCTTGGGTATTGGTAGCAACTGACGCCTCTGGGGCGTTGGAGGTAGTATTTCTCAATATTTTGGGTTTGCGTATTTCCAAAATTTGCTGTTTGTGGGGTGCAGCAGGTCGCGCAGGTCCGCCGTTTGGTGGTGAATTTGGTTTATGGCTGGTTGTACCTAGTTCCTTTTTGGCGGAGACATTCGTAGCTGCGAGTTTTTCCGCAGCCGTGCGGATGTTTTCTGCCTCGGATTCTGAAATCGTGCTGCTATGGCTTTTGACCGCGATGTTGAGCTGGTCGCAAATTGCTAGTAGCTCTTTGTTATCCAAATTCAATTCCTTTGATAATTCATAAATTCTAACTTTGCCGTTGTTCATCCACTCTTCCCCTTTAATTTACAGTTTTAGCGGATGGTTGCCTGGTTTGCGACATCTCCATCCTTGGATTACTGTTTTTAGACTGCCGTTCAGATTTTGCCGGTGCCTCCAATCAGGAAAGAGAGATGTTTCGGTTTAATAATGGCATCCCCACCAGGAATGATGGTTGAGGGACACCCATAAAAATTTTTTAAATAAAAGATTTTTATAGGAACCCCTGACGCCGAACTGCGCCTGAGCGCTACCAGGTTGCCATTTTGTAGTTTCTTGTTTTGTTGATTCTGAGTCTTCCACAACACAATCGATTACATCTTGTTCTGGGAATGTTGCCTCGCCCCTCTTAATTATTGGAGAGTCGAATGCCTTTTACACCCATTTACTATTTTGGCACTAACCTTAACGATCAACAGAGGGTGTGATGAAAGCACGACTTCGGCTCTCGTACAATTCCTATGATGATGACGTCACAAAGTTGTTCCAACTAAATTTGGTTTTGGGTATTGCTGCGGGCTAGACGTTGCGACAAGCTTTGGTACAGTGTTTCTGGCACTGATGCATGTAGCGATCGCCCTAGTCGATTTTTTTTTTGAGCCGCTTGTAAGCAACTCGTTTTTGGACAAATGTAGGCAGAACGCCCCATGCCCTGATCTAATTGTACCTTTCCCGATGGAAAGACGCGGACAATCCGCCAAAACTCATCTTTGGAGCCTACTTTGCGGCAACTAATACAGCGCCGATAATTTGGTTTCATCGGTTTTCTGTGATCTCAGTCCAGGATTTTGGATGTAAAAAGAAGTTTATTATTACTATTTTTTACTTATACCAAGTAGCTTTTGAGAAAATAATCCTTGAGACTGAGACTACAATCTACAGTATCAAAACTTTACAAAATTAATCAATCACTCGTCATCGTTATTGTCAAAAGTATCCTCCTCTTCTAATTCGTCCTGATTTTCATCTTCTAATTCTTCCTCAAAGTCAAGATCGTCTTCCTCTAATTCCTCTGATTGATATTTGGTTCTGACGGCTGCGAATTTGGTATCCTCTCCTGCATAGTCATATTTAGCTTTGTCTTTGATGTCAATTTTCCAACCAGTCAGGCGGGCTGCTAAACGGACGTTTTGCCCTTCTTTCCCAATGGCCAAACTCAGTTGATCTTCAGCCACGAGTACGTGAGTTTGCCGGGATTCGGGGTCCATTAAGCGTACTTCATCCACCCGTGCTGGACTTAAGGCATTGGCAATATATGTTGCTGGGTCTGGTGACCAACGAATTACATCTATTTTTTCACCGCGTAATTCGTTGACTACCACTTGAATTCGCGATCCCCTGGCTCCAATACAAGCACCAACTGGGTCTACATCGCGATCAAGCGTATCTACTGCTATTTTAGTCCGGGGGCCGACATAGCGGGAAGGGGGGTTTGCCTCCCTAGCTACGGCAACAATCCGTACCACTTCATCTTCGATTTCTGGGACTTCATTGGCGAAAAGATAAACCACTAAACCAGCATCAGCGCGAGACACAAGCAACTGTGGTCCTCGTTGCTGGCCTTGGGAAACTTTTTTGAGATATACCTTAAAGGTTGCATTTGCACGATAATTATCGTTGGGCAGCTGTTCCCGCTTCGGTAATTCGGCTTCTACTTCTGGCTGACCAAAGCCACTGCTCACTGCCAGAACCACAGATTGCCGCTCAAACCGCAGGACTCTTGCTTGCAGGACTGTTCCTTCTAAATCTTGGAACTCTTCTTGCACCATCTGGCGCTGTTGATCCCGTAATTTTTGAGCCAATACCTGCTTGGTTTGCATCGCCGCCATCCGACCAAATTCTCCTTGGTCTGGGGTCACATCCAGCACTACAGAGTCCCCTAACTGCGCTTCCGGAGCTACTTGTTGAACTTCATCTAAGGAAATTTGGTGGTCTGTGTTATTGACTTCTTCGACAATGGTTTTGGTGGAAAGAACGCGAAATCCTTCTCCTTCAATATCGAGTTCTACTTCAAAATTTTCAAAGTAGTCTTCGTCAAACTGTTTGCGCTCTAAATTCTGGGCGCGGCGATAACGTTCGTAGCCTTTGAGTAGTGCTTCTCTAATAGCTGATTGAACTGCAAGACGGGGTAAATTCCGCTCTCGACTTATACTTTCAATTAATTCTTTTAATCCAGGTAAAGTAACCATTGACATAAGCAATCTCCTTTAAAAATTAGGGAATGGGGAGTGGCGAATGGGAACTGAAAACTACGCATTAGAGCCAGAGATTAGAGGATAGCTTTACACTAGCCCCTAATCTCTAGCCCTTAGTCCCTAACGTCTAACCCCTAACCTCTAGCCTTGAGCCAAAGTGCTCTAGTCTTTAACTCCTGAGCCATAGCTCTTTGTTTATCGGTGCTCGTCTAGCTGCACCTTAGTAATTAGGGAGCGGGGAATTTCGACTACACGACCTTTTTGATTTAAGTAAAGTGCTGTCTCATCCCGGCGAATCAACTGACCAGTCCATTCTTGTTGTCCGTCGTAGGGTGGCGAAGTGGAGATAATGACAGGAAATCCTTTAAAGGAAATAAACTCCCTGTCTGTTACCAGTTGCCGCGAAATCCCAGGACTAGACACTTCCAAGACATAGGCATCTGGAACAATTTGGGCAGCATCTAAGGAAGCTTCTAAAGCACGGCTCATCCTCTCACAATCGTTCAACCCAGTGTCTTGCTCAGGATTGCGAATGTCTACCCGCAATACTGGTGGACTTTGGTTGGTGTGAAAAACCACGCCAACCACTTCCAATCCCAGTTCTTCTGCCACTGGTGTCGCTAAATCAATAATTTGTGGAACTAAAGGATGAGCCATGAGAGAATTCAATAAAAAAAGTGGGCATCGACCCACTTCCTGCGATAGGTATATCTTCCAAGAAGTCTTGTGACGAACCAATAATGATTCGCCTAATTCGAGTTTAGCGCATTTCTTGGATAGTCAATAGTCATTGGGCATTGCGTATTCTCCCTACTGCTTCCCTGTTTCCTTGCTCCCCTGCTCCTCTGCTCTCTCTACCCTTCCCGTCTTTCTGTCCAAGTAGTACCTTTATTCACTACTGCTGGAACTGATACTTGTGTTCGTAGCTGCCTGGTTTGCTCAATAATTTGGTCTATGTCTTCTTGGGACAAACGCTGGACGTAGTTGATTTTGATTTCCTCTAAGAAGTCAAAAAGTAAACTCTGAATTTCTGAAAGTACGTGTTTTTCCTTCATTTCAGATCCCAAGGCATCGCTAAAGCTTTGTACTAGTTGACTGGTGAGTTTTGCCCCAACAGGATCTTCAACAGCACTAACTAAAGTTTTGTAAAGATTAGTTGTGATTTGAGTCGCCATTTGTTCGCTTAATTGGGTTTGGGCTTGTCCCACGCCAGGGAGGTTCTGGAGGTTGCGATAGACGGGGACTTGATGGAAGACGGTTTCGATGTTGTGGCGCAAAATGGCAACGATCGCAGGTTGAATTTCGGGTAATACTTGGTAAACAATTGTTTTTACCAAAAGGCTTGCGATCGCTTCCACTTCATTCACATTATTAATATCTATGTAGGGACGTAAATTTTCTTGTTGTAAGAGCCAGCGCGTAAACTCACCTCGCTGAATTGAACCCTGAACCTGGTTAATTACCCTCACCACTACTACTTCTGTGAGTTCTTCGGCAAAATTGGCGACAATCCCCTGATGAATTTGCTTTCTCACTGGATGGAGATCCAATAACCGCGCTTGATCGAGGCGGACTAATACAGGTAAGATTCGCAACCACCGCCAAAATGGCAGTAGTAAAAATAGGTCGTACCAACGCCACAATAGCGCTTCAAACCAGCTTAAACCAGGATGTTGCCGTCTAATCAAGAAAGTGCGCCCCAGCAACTCTACGCCAAATAAAATCACAAAGGGTAAGTCAATAATCCAGAAGTTATCAACAAGTTCGCCATTTTCACCGATTTGGCGGTAGTAGTTAGATGCAATCAAAGGGCGGATGCTCTCGTTAAAAAAATTAATTTCTTTAACCCAGCCATTTTGTGATAGGTAAGGCTGACTCCAAAAAGTACCAAAGGACTGTTTTGCAGATTCGTTACCGATGTGCGATCGCATCCGCTTTTTGATTTTTTCCAGAGTCCCACTCTTATTCACTCCCGCAAATGGGTTAGTGTCAATCATCTCGTTGCTTAGACGCCTTATTTCCTCTAGTCTGCTATTTACCTGAGGCGACTGTAACCCTGTCTTGCTGACTTGTTCTTCTAATGCGTCTATTGTTTCTAGATAACTTTTTGTGTCTCGATGGGGTTCAATACCTTTTATTGGGTCATAAATCTGAATAATTTGAGGAAGTTTTCGCAAGTAGAAATCTCGCCAAGGTACGTAACTTAAATTAAACAAAACTAAACCTAAATTTACTGTGGCAGCAATTGCCATAAATCTTTCAAACCAAAGGTTCCGTTGTTTAGAATATTTTATGTTTTTCATTTTTTGTCATATATTATACATTGTTTGGATGTTTGGAATATAAGCTTTTTCATTTACTAATTTTCGGCTCTTTCCAACCAATTACAGCGATTTGCAGTTAAGTAGACCCCAGTAAGGACGCACATCTGTGGTCCCTAATGTAATTTAGCGCTCAAGAGGGTGGATTCGATTCAAATGATAACTGCTGTATCTCTGCTCATACAAGATACGTCTTTTGATGGATGACACAAACTATTTTTTGTAAATTGACTTAGATATGACAAAAATAAATCACAAATTATTCAAAAATCATTAAATAACAGCGAAAAAAGTTATTAAACAAACTTAAAATGCAGCTGTTAACATTTATAATCCTGCTGATTTAACCCAAAGGAGTTTTAAATATGTGGTGTGGGTTTGGAAAATCAAGCGCGACCTTTGCTGTCACTTGCCTGATAACTGCTAGCGTGGTAATTGCAGACACAGGCTTCGCAGCTCCTCAAGGTAGCTATACACCCGAGCAATTCCGTTCTGTGTTGCGAGGATTAGGCTATAACGTCAAGGTAACAAATAGCCCTTTGACGGATGAGGAAACTAGAAAAGCAATTCGTGAATTTCAGACAGGTTATAAGCTAAAATCAGTTGATGGGATAGCAGGGCCAAAAACCCAGGATTTTGCTGCTAACATCGTTCGGATTTTGGAAGCAAATTTGAACGCAGTGGTAAAGCCAAATCCTCTCCTCGCGCGCGATCATTTTTATGATTCCCGCACGGAAGCAGTGGTGAAGGAGTATCAGAAGAAATATCAGTTGTCAGAAACTGGAATTGCTGATTTAGCACTCCGCCAAAAGCTGAATGAAGAAGCAAAGACAGTCTTCAGTCAGCCGACAGCTAAACCGACAGCTACGCCAACAGCTAAACCGACAGCTAAACCGACAGCTACTCCGACAGCTAAACCAACGGCTACACCGACAGCTACGCCGACAGCTAAACCAACAGCTACTCCGACAGCTAAACCAACGGCTACACCGACAGCTACGCCGACAGCTACACCAACAGCTACACCAACAGCTACGCCGACAGCTACGCCAACAGCTACACCAACAGCTACGCCGACAGCTACACCCTAGCAGCTACCAAAAACTCCTACTTCAAAGTCCCTCAAGTCATCTGATTTGGCTCTTCTAAGGGTCTGCCCTTGGGTGTAGGTAGAATTGGACGGCGGTCATTGTAAGGCATAGGAATGTACTGAACGGTGGGTCGCCCTCCTTGTGGCTGTGGGTACAAATCCATGAGATCATAAATAGAATGGGGCAGTCCGACGGTTACGGGCAGCCCCATTTCTGTTGCTTCTTCAATAGTGATGGGATAGTCGTGGGTTACGCGCCCGGTTGTCAAGGCTTCGATAATCGATTCGATATTTTCTGGCAAAACTTTTTGTTTGGGTATACTGTCTTTAAGCAGAGTCCGTACAAATCTCTGTACCTGCTGTATTGCTTTGCGTGAGAGATCGGCCATAATGAGAGTTTGGTCATCAATCTCACTGATGGGTTTATCTTCGACTACTTTTAGGATACTTGCTGCTGGGTAGTTACCCAATTGGGGATCAACTGGCCCTAAGACAGCATTAGCATCCATAATAATTTCATCAGAGGCGAGGGCAAGCATGGTACCGCCACTCATAGCATAGTGGGGTACAAAGACTGTGACTTTTGCTTGGTGGCGAATTAATGCTCTGGCGATTTGTTCTGTCGCTAAAACCAAACCACCAGGAGTGTGCAAAATTAAGTCAATCGCCACATCTGGGGGTGTGAGGCGAATTGCTCGCAGTATCTGTTCTGAGTCTTCGATAGTAATGTAGCGAGATAAGGGAATTCCCAATAAGCTAATAGACTCTTGGCGGTGAATCAGTAAAATCACCCGACTTTTGCGTTCCTGCTGGAATTGTTGTAAAGCACGCAAGCGCCGATATTCTATTTGACGTTTTTGCCAAAGGGGTTGCAAAGAAGTCAGAAGGAGAAAAATCCAGAATAAATCACCAATACCAAAGCCCATATAATCTATTGCTCAAAAATAACGGTTGTCGTCATTATTGTTACAATTTTTGGGCGATCGCAGTTCTATCTGTAGGTTTAAAACTACAGAACCACACTAAGCAAAAATATTATGAATTACGAATTACGAATTACGAATTATTTATGATCCCCGTCGCCAAATCTTTATAGTATCGTCATCACCACCGCTAACTAGGGTTTGTCCATCGGGACTGAAGGCGACGCATCTAACATAGTTGGAATGCCCTGTAAGTGTGCTGATTTCTCTCCCACTGTGTAAATGCCACAGTTTGATAGTGTTGTCCCAACTACCACTAGCGAGAAATTGCCCATCTTTGCTAAAGGCAACTGACCAAACTGAATCAGAATGACCTATGAGAGTACGAATTTCTCTGCCTGTGTTTACATGCCACAGTTTAATGGTGTTGTCACCACTACCACTGGCGATAATTTCCCCATCCTGGCTGAATGCAATACAGTTAACGAAGAAGGAATGACCCAATAATGTGGAGATGTTTCTACCTGTGTAGACTTGCCATAGTTTGATGGTGTAATCATTACTGCCACTAGCTACAAGCTGTCTATCTTTGCTATTCGTTGCAGGTGTTCTCGGAGAGTAGGCGACTGACGAAACTGAGTCAGAATGACCTATGAAACTTTGGATTTCTATACCTGTGTGTACTTGCCACAGTTTGATTGTGCAGTCAGCACTACCACTAGCCAGAAACTTGCTATCTGGACTAAAAGCAACGGAATTCACCCAGTTAGCATGAGCAATGAGAGTACGAATTTCTTTGCCTGTGTTTACATCCCACAATTTGATGGTGTTATCCCAACTACCGCTAGCCAAAATTCCCCAATTCAGGTCTGCGGTTCTCGCAGATTTGCCTGACTCACCTTGATAAGAAAGCTTTGAGGAGATTGGGCTAAAAGCTACAGAATGAACCATACTGGAATGACCAGAAGACCAACGTCCCAGTTGACGCACTAGCTTGCCAGTACCCAGTTGCCAAAGTTTAATAGTATGGTCATTACTGCCACTAGCAATCAATTGTCCGTCTGAGCTAATGGCGATCGCATGAACCATACTAGAATGACCTCTGAGGGTCTGTACGCATTGCCAGTTCTGCTGATCTAATACAACTACAACAGGTGGAGGTGGTTTAAGTCTAGGCGTTATTACCAAAGTGGATGATATTGGTGCTATGTTCTCGCCAGTATCAGGGCCCAATAAATCCAACCACTCCTGCACAGATTGGGGACGATAGGTTGACTCCAAATCCATGCCGCACATAATAGCCTGATTTACCCTATCGCTGATCTTAGGATTAAAATATTGTGGTGGTTCTAAATTAACATTGTGACGTCTATCATCAGCACTTGTCGGTATAACTGCGGTAAGCAAATTATACAATGTAGCAGCTAAGGCGTAGATATCAATGTACTCTCCTCGTGGCGCTTCTGATTCATACTGTTCAGGTGGGGCAAAACCAGGAGTACGATACACTGTATGCCTTTGGATCATATTGGGAATAAATTCTCTAGCGATGCCAAAGTCTATCAGCACTGCTTCTGATTTATCAATGCGGATCATAATGTTGCGTGGTTTGAGATCCCGATGCAGCAAGCCTTTAGAGTGAATTAGCGTCAAAGCATCGCCAATTTGCCTAATGTACAGCAAAGCTTCTGCTTCTGATAGCACCCCCATGCGTCTCAGGTGCTGTCCTAAGTCTTCGCCTTCGATGTACTCCATTACCATGCAAGGCAAATTTCCCTCATCGAAGATAGTTTCTATCTGTACTATATGAGGATGGTGACACACAGCAAGCCGAACTGCTTCATCACGGAAGTCTTGCCGTAACTTGTTTCGGTGGAGTATCCAGGCGGGGTGATTCAGGATTTCTTCTTTGAGGGTTTTTATCACTCGCAGTTGATTCCGTTGATTTCTAGCAAGATAAGTAATGCCAATTCCGCCTTCGCCTAGTTGGCTTTCAATAATGTAGCGTCCACCGAATAAAGACTTTCCTGCATTCCACACCATTAGTAATATTTGACAATTGCTGGTATTTATTTTGGCACGGGATCAGAACAGCCACTACGAATTTTTGGAAATTCAATTTTGTTTTGCTGTTGTAGCTTTTTGGAACTTAGTTACTTAGAGAACATGTTTATTAACCTCAATAATTACTAATATAAGGTTAGGTATACCCTAATAGTTTTAGCTAAACTATGCCTTTATACCAAATGAGAGTTGATTGCTCATGGTAGAGTAAACGGTGACTTTTGCCATATTTATTCATAATAATTTGACTTGTAGGTAATCTAAAATTATGCTAAAGAATCTGAATTTGAAACAAAAGTTTACAATTTTGCTATTGGTAATTCTGACATTCGGTCTGAGCTTGAGTGGGTTTGCTCTTTCTTCTCTGCTCAGAGAGAATGCTAAACAAGATATTAGCTCAACAGGTCTTATGCTCATGGAAACCATGAGTTCTGTTCGTAAATACACCAGTACTCAAGTGAATCCAGAGCTAGCTGATAAATTGGAAACTGAATTTTTGCCGCAAAGTGTGCCGGCATACTCAGCAAGGGAGGTCTTTGAGATTTTACGGAAAACAACAGATTACCGTGATTTCTTTTATAAAGAAGCAACTCTCAATCCCACAAATCTTCGGGATAAGGCTGACGGTTTTGAGACTGAAATTGTAGAAAGATTCAGAAATAAACCAGACCTTAAAGAAGTGAGTGGATTTCGCTCAATTCCTGGTGGGGATATCTTTTATATTGCTCGTCCACTCCCAATTTCTGAAGCAAGCTGTCTGAAGTGTCATAGTGTACCTGAAGCTGCACCTCCAAGTATGATTAGTCTTTATGGTACAGCTAATGGATTTGGGTGGAAGTTGAATGAAATTGTCGGCGCTCAAATTATATCAGTACCTGCGAATAATGTTATCAACAAAGCTAATCAGTCTTCCTTACTAATTATCTTAATTGTATCAACTATTTTTATAGCGACTATCTTGCTAGTCAACTTTTTCTTGAATAGACAAGTTGTTATGCCTCTCAAACGCATGACTCGCATAGCCGAAGAAGTTAGTACCGGACATATGGAAGTTGAATTTGAGCAGATGTCTAATGATGAAATCGGTAATTTAGCTAAAGCCTTTAAACGGATGCAATTAAGTTTAGAAATGGCAATGAAAAGAATCAAACGCACTCAGGGAGGTACAGGGGAGTAAAATGATTCGTAATTCGTAATTCGTAATTCGTAATTCAGTTTTGTAACGAAAATTTAGACCCCACCATAAAACTGGCTGCGCTTAGTTGCTTTTCACTTAAACTCTCAGATTAGTTAAACAATTCAAAAGAATCTCTAAATTAACGATGATCTAAATCTCTATGAGAATAAGGTTTTTTTGAATTCAAAAGCTGCTTGAAAATCAGGAATTTCTCTGGCTATGAGTTCAACAAATTGTTCAGGTGAAATATAAGGATTTTGACCTAATATTTCTTCTATAATCAGATTTGCCATTGGGCCAATGTGGTAGGCTAACTCTTGCTGACAATGTTTGATAAATGCTGGTTGGAGTGAAGGTTCTTGTTGTTCAATTCGCCCAGTTTGTGGACTAACAGGTGAACTAGGTGAACTAAAAATTGTTTCTCCAGGTTGGTTGTATGACTGCGATATTGCCGACATAGCCTGAAATTCAGGATTAAATACCGTGGGAGGCAAATCATCAACCATGATTGCAGGAGACATTACCACTTGTGGTTCTCCAATCCGCTCTAAATCCATGAGAACTGCCCTAGCTGTTTGGTATCGCTTGTTAGGCCTGTCTGCCAACATACAATCAAGTACTTGAGCAAAATTATCAGTGACGTAAGTATAATAACGCCAGTTCCATTCTAAGGAGTACTGATCCATTAGTAAGGATGGATCTCTACCTGTGAGTAGTACAATAGCTGTTACTCCCAGAGCATACAGGTCACTAGAGGGGGAACATAAACCCAAGCTAATCTGTTCGCGGGGAGCATATCCCACTTTGCCGACAAGAGACATTTTGCCAACAAAGGTCACCTGGTGGTTGGAACTTCTCCCTTCATTCATGTCAGCAATTTGCTTGCCTACACCGAAATCAATCAGCACTGGCAGATCCTTACCATCAGGTAACATGATGTTGTCAGGAGAAATATCTCGATGGATGATGTTGTGCTGATGGACATATTCCAAAACAGGAAGCAGATTCTTTAGCCACTGTATAACTTCCTCTTCAGAAAAATTCCTTCCTTGACGTTGAAGTTCTCCCAGCAGCCTCGAATATGTTTTACCGTCAACATACTCTTGTACTAGAAATAGCCGACCATCTCCTTCAAAGCAAGCCAAAAACTTAGGAATTTGAGGATGTTGCAATTGATGAAGAATTTTTGCCTCTCTTTTAAATAAGTTGCGATATTGTTCCAGTCCACTCTCCCCTGTGCTAATGGGTGCAAACTCCTTGAGAACACAAGCTTCATTAAAGCGGCGAGTATCAAACGCCAAGTAAGTTCGCCCCAATCCTCCTTGTCCCAGAAGTTTTTGGATAATATAGCGGTTATCAATTAGAGTTCCAGCAGCTATTTCTGGTCTTGTCATAGGGGACTGTGACATCTCATCGCACTCCTAGCGATTTTATTGTTGATAGATTATTTAGTTTGCTGAAAGTCAGAAACTCTAGCAGATAAAGGCTTATAACATCCCTAAAATTGAGATTAACACCACTATCAACACAAGGAAATACACTTTTCTACAATCTTTTGACGGTCTTGTGTGACCAAATAGACAATTTTCAACTGAGTAGTTCTCTAAGACTACTTATATTTAGGTATTTTAGCAGCCGGAACATGACCAGTGTCTGCGGTAATATCTGCGACTGCTTTGGACATCGCTTTTTGGATTCGCAGATGAACCACATCTTACCCCTAGTAACTCAATTGGCACTGAGCTTTGGAACAGTAAGGATATAGCGTGATTTCATAGTTTTTCACAAAAACTGAGGTTGCTATAGACTTGCCAAAGAAATTATTATATGTATTTCCAGTGCCGAATATGCGATCGCTCTCAAAAATTAACCTTTCTGAGAGCCAATATCGTTAAGAGATAGCTGCTTCGTCATCAGCTATGAAAGTTTTCTGTACAGGTGATTCTTCAAAAGCGAAAATTATACTACGTATAAGACAACACGCCTGAAGCTACAATAATTCATCTAGTTCATCAGGATTCACGCCTAACTGACGCAGACGTTCTGCTAATTGTTCTGCTTTTCGTTTGGCTTGAGCAGCTTCTTGTTCAGCAATCATAGCTCGTTCAGTTGCAGCAGCAGCTTCCTCTGTGGGTGCGGGAATTAATTCTCCCGCCAAAGTGAACCACCTTAACCACAACCTTTCAATATCTCGAAATGAACCTTGCCATAAGCCTAAACTTAAATTTATCTCTGGCATTAGTAGGTATCCATCAGTCAAATTCATCGGTTCATAGTGACCGCCAACTAATTGAAAAGCCCGAAGTTCATTAGTATAGCGACTAAATACAACATAGTAGGGAATCCGCAAAATTCGCTCATAAACTTCCCATTTGCTAGGAGGTTTATCTACTGCACTTTCTCTTCTTGTGCCTAAATCTTCGTCTTCCGTACCTGGAGATAATAACTCAACAACCACGAAGGGATTTGCTGGTTCTTGCCAAGTTACATAACTTAACCGTAAGTCTTGCCCTTTATATAATTTTCCTACACCTACTACACCAAACCAATCTGGGCGTTTATACCACAAAGGATGCTGGAGATCATAGTAGAGATTAAGGTCAGCAGCACTATAAACTAATTTTGGATTCCAGTTAATGGGCTGAAAAGTTAAGTATAAAAGTAAGGGTTGTAAAAAGTGAAAATCGTCTGGCAAACCTGGTTCCTCTGGGTTTTCACTTGGTAAATCATACATCGTTGGTAGGTTTTCCCAAGGAGGAAGTGGCGGGTCAGATTGGGGAATATAGTGAGGAGAAGAAGTCATAACTGATATTTTTGTGTTACTTAAATCGTGTCGTAGATAGCATCATCCTCCGACTCTTCCATTAGCTGTACCAAGCCGTAGTTTTCCAATATTTCTTCAATTTTTCCAAAGTCAGCGATGGAAATTTGTACAGCGATAGGACGCTGATTTTCATCCATGACGTAATTTTTAGTAATTTCTAGCATTTTTTTGACATCTGATTGTTTGTAATTTCTACTTACTATTTTGATTTATCAACACTATAGTAACAACTTAATTTCCGCAGATTCTCCTAATGCTTTATTGACTACGATTAAATTACCCTGTTCATCAGCACCTAATTGGTGGTTAGCATTGAGCAATTCAATTCCATAAATTGTGCAATCAGGAGCAATATCTAAATTCATTTCGTCACTGACTTGAATTGTTTCTACTTGTTTTGAACAGGTGAAATTTATCCAGCTTTTCTATTCTGATACTGCCGATTAAGGATGAAGGTCTAGCGAGGTAGGTAATGCCAATTCCGCCCCTACCCAATTCTCTTTCGATAATGTAGCGATCGCCAAACAATTCCTGCCCTGGATTCCACGCCATTTATCAAGACCATAGTTTTACTGGTATTTATTTTGGCACGCCATAGATATCGGCCTTTGGCAAGGTAGATTTTAGGCAATTCTGATGCAGCCGACAATAAGCAGTATATTCAATCGTAATAAACCTATGGCGATCGCAGTTGTTAAACCCTCGTCTTACCTAACAACTGGTATTCAGCCCTACTTAATCATTTGTGAGAAATTAAGATCCCGGACTTGTCAAACAAGCCGGGGATCAGTGGCTTTCAATTTTTCCTAAAACATTTCATCACACTTCTGGCTCAATCCCCGCCGCCCGCACCGCAATTGTGCTGCTATTTAGATCCTCCCAACACCCTTAAAAAAGGAGGCTATTGTTTACTCATCTTCATCAGGTTCTAAATCGTCTGCTGTTAGTTCCTGATGGGGGATGGCGGCGATAATCGCATCTATTACTTTAGATACTGGTAATATCTCAATATTCAAGTCGGGAAATTTTGTCCCTTTTGGCACGATCGCTCGTTTAAATCCCAACTTAGCAGCTTCTTTCAACCGTAGTTCCATTTGGGAAACCGATCGCACTTGTCCGCCTAACCCAACTTCACCGATTAATACTGTACCGGGATCAACTATGCGATCGCGGAAACTGGCAACGATCGCGATCGCAATTCCTAAATCTACCGCTGGTTCTTCCACATTTAACCCACCCGCTGAAGCAACGTAAGAATCTAACTTGGACATGGGAATTCCCACCCGTTTTTCTAAGACGGCGAGAATTTGCACCAAACGGTTGTAATCTATACCAGTAGCAGCCCGACGAGGCGAGGGATAACTGGTGGGACTCACCAAAGCTTGTAATTCCACAACTATCGGGCGAGTCCCTTCGCAAGCAACGACAATGGCAGTACCAGGAGCGGGATCGTCACGGTTGCCTAAAAATAGCTCTGAGGGGTTGGAGACTTCTCGCAATCCATCTGCCACCATTTCAAAGATGCCGATTTCATGAGTCGCGCCGAAGCGATTTTTTACTGTGCGTAATAACCTATGGGAGGCAAAGCGATCGCCTTCAAAATACAACACCGTATCTACTAAATGTTCTAAGACTTTTGGCCCAGCGATCGCTCCTTCTTTGGTGACGTGTCCCACAATCAGCATAGTGACATCTTCGTGCTTCGCCACCTTCATCAATGCTGCCGTACATTCCCGTACCTGAGCCACCGAACCTGGCGCAGAAGTCAGCGCCGGAAAAAACACCGTTTGGATACTATCAATCACCGCCACGTTCGGCTTAAGAGAGTCTATTTCCCGTAAAATTTCTTCTAAATCTGTTTCTGGCAGTACATATAAATCTGCGCCTATACTGTCAGGGTCTATAGGAAGTGTAGTATCTACTACTACTGTTACCTTCTCCTCATTCACCACACTTAGGGTTTTTGATACTCCCAAACGGGAAGCTCGTAATTTTACTTGTTGTCCTGATTCTTCACCAGTTACGTAAAGGATGCGATATTTCTGTGCCAATTGATTTGATACTTGCAATAATAAAGTCGATTTACCGATACCCGGATCACCACCAATCAGCACCATAGAGCCAGGGACAACTCCGCCCCCAAGCACTCGATCCAATTCTTCATAACCAGACTCCCAGCGGGCAATTTGACGATCAGTAATTTGGTCAAATGTTAAAGAGGCTCGTGCTTTAGCTGGTTTAGCATGAGATTTGCCATTGGTTTGAGTTGATTGCCAACTACTCACTCCTCCCCGGCTGGGTACATCTACTGAGGACTGAATAGAAATTTGTTCTTCTAGAGAATTGTAAGTGCCGCAAGCTGGACATTTACCAAACCACTGGGGCGATTCTGCTCCACATTCGTTACAAACGTAAAAGGTTTTTGGCTTTGCCATTCTTAAATCTTATTAAATAATCTTAATATTTACTTAATTCTTGAAAAAAACTAAAAACCAATAATAGTAGTATTTGGAGCTTTTTCCAAATCAATTGATGGAATGATATCTTAATATTATGGTATTAAAAATTAATCATGTAAATTTTTAGTGAAGGAGCATAGAGAAACTTGGAAAGCCATAAAGAAAAAATCTTGGTGGTAGACGACGAGGCCAGCATTCGCCGGATTTTGGAAACGCGCCTTTCCATGATTGGCTACGATGTTGTGACGGCTGGCGATGGGGAAGAAGCTTTAGAAACTTTTCGCAAAACTGATCCTGATCTGGTAGTTTTGGATGTAATGATGCCAAAGCTAGACGGCTATGGTGTATGTCAAGAACTACGAAAAGAATCAGATGTCCCCATTATTATGCTAACAGCCTTGGGGGATGTAGCCGATCGCATCACCGGGCTAGAATTGGGTGCTGATGACTACGTAGTTAAACCATTTTCCCCCAAAGAGCTAGAAGCTCGAATTCGCTCGGTGTTGCGGCGGGTAGACAAAACCGGTGGAACTGGCATTCCCAGTTCTGGCGTAATCCATGTCGCTAATATTAAAATCGATACGAATAAGCGACAAGTCTACAAAGGCGATGAGCGGATTCGATTGACGGGTATGGAGTTCAGCTTGTTAGAGTTGTTAGTCAGTCGCTCTGGAGAAGCTTTTTCTCGTTCGGAAATTTTGCAGGAAGTTTGGGGCTATACACCAGAACGCCATGTTGATACCCGCGTAGTGGATGTGCATATATCCCGTTTGCGGGCAAAGTTAGAAGATGATCCTAGCAACCCAGAATTAATTCTCACCGCGCGGGGTACTGGTTATCTTTTCCAGCGAATTATTGAACCAGGGGAGGAGTGAGGAGATGAGGCAGGGGAGCAGGGGGCAGGGGAAGATGAGGGAGCAGGGGGAGAAGAACTATTATATTATCGTCCAATGCCCAATGCCCAATGCCCAATGACTAATGACTAATGACTAATGACTAAACCTGATCCTAATCGAGTTTTGCGGCGTCTACCCATTGTCGTGGGTGGGCTAGGCGCTGTGCTTTTGCTGATTAACCGTTTATTAACACCGGAATTAACCCAGTCTCAATCGCGTGGTGATGTGCTGGGTGTAATTTTGAGTGCAGTGTTAATTTTGACGGGTTTAATTTGGCAGCAAGTTCAGCCGCGATCGCCTGATACTGTAGAACTAATTGGAGAAGAAGGTTTTGTACTAGCAGCAGATTTACCAGATACCGTTAAAACAGAACTAGCCTGGGCATCTCATTTATTGTTGACTAATACAGTAACGCGATCGCTGGTGGTTTTTTATCAAGGTAAAGTTTTATTGCGTCGCGGGATTCTGGGTACTAAATCTGAGGTTGTACTAGGAGTAATCTTAAAACAGGTACTCGAAAAACAAAAGCCGATTTATCTAGTTGCTCTAAAAATATATCCAGGTAGGCTTGAATTTGATTATTTACCAGAGAATACTCAAGGTGTGATTTGTCAACCTATTGGTAACCAAGGTGCCCTAATTTTGGGCGCGAATGCTCCTCGCAGTTACACCAAACAAGATGAAAACTGGATTGCAGGAATTGCTGATAAATTAGCAGTTACTCTTAGCTCGACTTTATAGTGGTTCCCAGATGCATGAAGTACATGTCAAAACCTCACCCCCAGCCCCTCTCCTTAGTAAGTAAGGGAGATAAAGCACAGCTTAGGGTGAGGTTAAGCTGTACCTCTCTACATTAAGAAACGCCATCTAGTTAGGGACTTCCAAATAAAAAAATATACCATCGCTATAGAGGCAGGGAGCAGGGAGCAGGGGGAGGGATAGTCGTAGTGAAGTCCAGAAATTGGATAATTTAATTTCTGGAAGTCCCTTAATTACGAATTACGAATTACGAATTACGAATTATTAAGTTACCAAGAAGTCAAAAAATTCCACCCTTCCTTCTCTTCTGGTGTATTTACTTCTTTTTCTTCCGGTTCTTCCGGTGTCTTTAAATTTTTCTGTTGAATTACATTCTCATATTCTCCTGAATCAACCCATTTCAATAACTCGCCAGCCCGCATAACTACCCAGGAAAGCCCAGGTTCTGTATAGCTTAATACTTTAGTGACCTTATCAACAGTATCAAAGCTATTGGATGCAAACTCACGGGCTTGGACAAGGAAATCTTCGATTACAGCAGGAGTCAAGTACTCATCTGGTAAACCTGCAAGTTTCATGAGTGTAGTGGTTGCTACGTCAATATCCTGACAAGCAAGCATTGCAGCCCGATCAGCAGTAAACCTAGCCATCATCCGCCAATTATACAAACCCAGTTCCATTCCGCTAGCTACCAAGCCACCGACACCCAATGTGGTACTGCTCAACAAATTTTTCAAAGTTGGCATAACAATTGCCATTTGGTGATAAACCATATGCTGACTCTTGATGCGAGCGATTTCGTGTCCGAAAACGTAAAGCAACTCATCTGCGTCAAGCCACTCCATTCCATCTAAATTTATACCGACAAGGGGTTTTTCTACCCCAACAATGTAAGTTTCAATGTGACCTGTACCTTGAAACAGATACAGTTCAGGAAGTGGAGTAACATCAAGAATTTGGCAGGTTTCTACAAATGTCTCATGTAGTTGGGGAAAATTACGGGATGAAATTCTGATTTCACTACCAAGGCTTTGCAGTCTGAGTAAGCGATCAATTCCGTATTCGTTAATTTTTTTAAGTAGCAAAGAGACACCGGGCATATTTTGCAAAGAAGCCAAGGCTTTGCGATCAAAAGGGTGTTCGTAGGTTGCTGAACTCAGTCCAGTTAAAATTTTTCTCGTCATTGGTTTTAAACTTTGTCTTGGAGTGTTTGGGAAGTTCAGTTACTTAGTACGAACGGCTTGTGCTTTCACTACGCCTATGGTTAGAGGTTTGGGTAATAAACAAACCGCAGGTAAGGCACTTGCTGTTCAGTTTTTTGAACAGTGTAAATCGCATCTGTCCAGCAACTTAATTAGTCCCCACAACCGAGATTTACCAAGACGAGCCAAGAGCGATCTAGAGAGAGATTTTAGCAGATTGAACTAGAAAATTATATTTGGTTCAGGTTGAAATCTCAGCATTTTTCAGTATCTCACCCAGATACAATATGCAATGAGGGCGCACAACTAGCTGTGCGCCTCTAATAATGACTAACTGACTCAGAAATTTAGAAATTTACAATTCTATCTATGCAAATTATTTATTGGCTATTACTTGCTGTAATGCTTGTGGGTATCATCGGTGCTGTAGTTCCTGCCATTCCTGGTAGCAGCTTAATTTTAATTGCAATTATCGTCTGGGGAATCGTTAGTAGTTCTTTTGCAGCTATCAAGATTCCATTAATTGTGACAATTATAGTTTTAGTGCTCAGTGTCGGAGTGGATTTTTTAGCTAGCTATGTAGGAGCAAAACAAGCTGGAGCTAGCAAGTGGGGGCAAATTGGCGCAATTGTTGGTTTGGTAGTGGGTTTTTTGGGATTATTGCCAACCTTGCCTTTTGGTGGCCCACTGTTAGGTATTTTACTAGGGCCACTTTTGGGAGCAATTATTGGTGAGTATCTTTACCGACGTGAATTCCGGTTGGCGGTTAAGGCGGGCATAGGAATTGTAGTCGGGTCTTTGGTTGGAAATTTGATTCAAGGGTTGTTAGCGATCGCAGCCGTTGTAGTTTTTGTTGTGACAACTTGGCCACAGGTCTTTGGCTCTTAGCATTTTAAGGTAATAAAGAAAGATTAATCACCTCTTACTTTAAGTGTACGTAATCATTACCAAAATAAAATCTGATTCCTCTACATAGGTAGGAGTGTGATCTGTACATTGGGTTAAACTTAAGTGAAAATCTGCTTTGTTTCAAGGTTTTGCCCTCACCCCCAGCCTTTGCTCAACCCTATAGAATGAAAAAGATACGAAGACTAGTTATACAAGGAATTAAAATTTTATGAAGATGACAAACTAATTAAAGATGTGATGAAGCCAACTAAGTAAATCTTGCAGTCCTTGGATATGTGTGATTTTATAGAGATAAGAAATACATCACGCAAGTTTCGCTTTCACTGACAGTATTTTCCATAAATTACTGAGATTAAAAGTAAAGCAATTGCTTTGATTTAAGGTTATTACTAGGAGCTTCAAACAACAATGATTGGTTTTAAATCTACATTACTAAATGCAACTTTAGCCGTTACTGCTGCAATTCCCTTAGCTACTGCTGGAATGTTTAGCTTTGCTGATTCTGCACAAGCTGCCGCACTGAATGGTGGTTTTAATTTCACTGGTGCTGGATTTCCTACTACTACAGTTACAGTTTCAAATACATCGTTACAATTTGACCCTGACCCTGGTTTAGCTTCACTATCATTACGAAGTGGAAGTTTTACAGCATTCAATGCAGCTAACATATTCAACGTTACTACTAACCCTTTGACATCTGGTTCTCTTTTTCTTGACTTAGGTGTATTTGCAACCCCTGGTACTCTTGCAGATGGAGCAAATACATTTAGTTTGACATCTTGGGAGACCCCAGAATTCTCTTTACAAGACGGAGGAACAGATATAAATATAAATTACCTTGGATTCTTTGATGATGGATTTGGTAACAAAACCAATGCAAAGGGATACATCACTTTTGCTACTCAAGATACTAATGCAGAAGCAATTTACAATGCTGGTAAAACATTTAATGCAAGTTTCACAGGTCTTGCAGTAAGTACAGTTCCTGAACCAGCTGCATTACTAGGCTTGGGTGCAGTCGGTGCAGTAATGGCTATGTCTCGCCGACGTAAAAGTTTCGTTCAATAGACCCTCAATAGAAAAAAGTTACTTTTAGAAACTAAAAGTAACTCTAATTTATCTATTCGATTTGGCTGGAATGCAAAATTTTTCCAACTAGGTCGAATTTTTTTATCATCAGACAAATCTATTTAAGAATGACTTTTCTTAACCTAAGATAGCCTTAAACTGACTGCAAAGAATTTTTAGCTTCAGTTGCGATCGCTTCCATTTCATCATCAGCTAGAGTTTCTAATATAGATTTGGCTTCTGCACTATCCAAACGAGCCAAGGCTTGTACAAGTCTGTAACGAATTTGCCAATCTGGATTGTTAGCATAGGGAGCCAACAGGGGAACTGCTTGTAAATCTCCCAAGTCACCCAAAGAACTAATAGCAGCAGTTTGGACTAATTCGTTTTCTGATGAGAGTGCCTCTTTGAGTAGTTCAAAGGCTCGTGGATCGCCTAACTCTCCTAATGTAGCAATGATACTGAATTGTATTAGCCATTCACCAGTTGTATGATAAAGCTGCTGCAAATCTTCAAAAGCTTCATGTAACTTAAGCGCACCCAAACAGTCTGCTGCTGCTGCTTGTACATCTACTTCGGAGTCATGAAGCAAGCGATCGCGCAAGATATCCAAGGATAACTGTAAATTTTGTGCTCCCAATGTATCCATTTGACTCACTGCTGAGTAACGGACACGGGAATTGGGATCACCAATAGCAGTTTGAATCAATTCAAAGGCGATCGCAGGTTCCAGTTCCCGGATTTGATTTACTGCACGTAAGCGATCGCCTAAATCCTCAGAACTGAGCAATTGCTTAACAGACTCCGGAGTAATACTCATTTAGTTATCCTTGATTTTCAAATGTGTAAAAAACAGCATGAGTCAACACTCAAGGGTCAAAAAACTCTTGACTAATGACTAATGACTATTGACTAATCTTGACTTGCTGCCATTGCCCGAATAATATCACCACGAGTGAGGATACCAATTACTTGACCCGTGCCCTCAAGTACTGGCAAGCGGTGAACCTTGCGATCGTGCATGATTGTAGCGGCTTCCCTTAAAGTTTTATCAGGGGAAATAGTGATCGGGTTTTTACTCATCACCTCCCCAACGGTTTGCCCTAGTGCCTTGTGCAAGTCACGTTCATATGTAGCAGGATTTTTTAAATAGATAACGCTATCAAGAAACATAATGTATGCAGGTGGAGTCACACCAGTTTCTTGCCACATCAAATCGGTTTCGGAGATAATGCCCACCAATTTACCGACATCATCCACAACAGGTAATCCGCTGATGTGGCGTTCTGCGAGAATTTGGATAGCTTCCTTGAGTGGAGTTTCCCCCCGGACGACAATTGGATCGCGGCTCATCACATCGGCAACGGTTTTAGGCATTTATTTACTGACACCTTTAATCAAAGTCCCTGCGCTTATTGTAGAAAATTGCGGGACTCAACCTGATGCAATTAATAGATTGTTACTTGTAAACTACGGCTAAAAATAGTCTTTGCCACAATATGCTTGGGTTAGTGATATTTTGCCCCGGAAGATCCCAGCAACCCACTTGCTGATAAGGATTTCCCTTATCAGCAAGTGACTCCCCTCAAAAAGGCTTGTCTAACACAACCCTAAAAGAATTTACTCAGACCTTTTCATTCTGTCGATTTCGCGTTGTAATTCTTCAATTTGACGGCGCAAAGTTTCTGTTTCATTTGCAGAAGATTCTGCTGCAACATTTACTGATCCGGAAGCAGGCGATCGCTGATAATTTCCTCGGCGAATTTGCTGGTATTCTTCTGATACTGCCCACGCCCGTAAGTAATGCAAGCGTTCCACTGGGAAGGGATGGCTCAACATCGTACCCTGAGCGCCATTGTAGATCAAAAATTTATATATCTGATTTAGTCCATCTTCATCCAGTGCCTGATAATTTTCTGACTGCTTGATAAACTCTTGTAAACTACATTCGTTGGCATATTTATTACTACCGCCAGAAAGTTTCATCATCGTTGTCATCACAGGATTCAAGTCATCCATCACTAGTAGTGCGGCACGATCTGACGATAACTCGGCTTTACGCCGCCACTCAAAAAAGGCATAAATCAAACCTTGTGTGACAATATTACCGAGACCGAAGGTCAATTCTCCCAAGGCGGAAGCAGCACTCATCGCCCACATCGCCATTTGAATTAAAATAGTATGACCACATTTAATATGCCCCAGTTCATGGGCTAGCACCACCCGAATCTCGGCTTCGTCTAGTAAGTCTAGTATCCCTGTATTTATGACTATGTAAGGATTCTCTTGCCCCAGCGCATAGCTATTTGCTTGGGGATTTTGCGAGACAAACAGTGTCGGTTCTGGGTAAATGTCCAAATCTCGGACGCATTCCCGAAACATCTGGTAAATAGTGGAATATTGACGCGGCCCGACTTGGATGGTGTTACCCATTAGATAAACTAACTGAGGGCGTTCGTAGATAAATTCCACAAATTTACGAGCGATTAAATCAAATCCTGGTAAATTTCGTAAAGCTTGCTCGGCTTGGCGATCTAGTGGATGCCTGAAGGCTTCGCTGGAAATTCCTGTGTAAGTTGGCATAATTCAGGGTATTGGGTGATTAGTCATGAGTCATTGGTCATTGATCAAAAACAAAGGACAAATGACCAATGACAAAGAACAACATAATAGAAATGGGGCAATTGGAAGTAAAAGTCACTTTGTATGGAATTAAAAGCGTGTGATTGAGGCAGAAGTTCATTTTTCACTACATAACTTTTTGCGATCGCAGGCGGGGTTCCCTTCCTGGCCCCATCATTTGACGATGGCACGGTTGGTAGCACGCGCCTTGCGCCTGGGACGTAGCGCCCTCATTCAAGTAGGGGCAGTTTGTGGCTATCAAGGGCGGTATCGTACCAGTTTCGTAGCATCAGCCCTAATGTGGCATGGCCCTGTAATTATTGTTGCTCAAGAAGCGGTGCAGCAACTTCTGCTGCGGGTAGAAATTCCCCGTCTACAGCAGTGGCTACCAGCCAATAAATCGATTAGAACAGGTGACGCTTGGCCTGGTGCTGAGTTCCAAGGGCTACTGTTGACCTCCCCAGAAGCTTGGTTAAAAGGACAATTTGCTGGTGGCGATCGCTTTCCCCAAGGCATTCCCACTATTATTGATGGAGTAGATGATCTCGAAGATTGGGTGCGTCATCAACTTACCCAAGATATTCAACCCCATGATTGGGATCAACTCATGCTGGCTTGCCCAAACCAAGCTGAGGCAATTAGCGAAGCACGGATACAACTGGCATACGAGCTTTTTCAGCATCCAGCTAATCCTTATGAGTGTTATCTAATTTCCCAGCCAGAAATAGAAATTTTGAGTCGTCTGTATTTGGCTTTAGATCAAGCCAACCTCCCAGATAATTGGAAAAATTTCTGGCAGCAATTTCAAAGCCTTGACGAAAATCTTTCTCCCTCTCCTCTCTTCTGGGCGACAATTGCCCATCGACAAGGTTTATTTTCTTTACACTATGCCCCAATGCAATTAGGGGAAATTCTCTCGCCTATTTGGCAGCGACAACCAGTAGTTTTAATTGGTAGCGCTATCGAACCGGAAACTGAGGCTCCTCTTTTCCGACAGCGCCTGGGTTTGGACGATTTAACTTGCTTGAAGTTCTCTTCGGAGAGTCAAGCAGAAGCAATTCAACTGTATGTACCTTATAAGTTGCCCCTACCTAACACGCCAGAATTCCAAGCGGCATTTATTCACAAAGTCCGCACACTGGTTTGTCTGAGTGCTACAGCACCGGGATTAACGGTTATCTTGGTGGGGGATGTGCCACTTAAGTCTCAAGTTGCGGCAATTCTGGCCTCAGAGTTTGGTTCGCGGGTGCAAGTAGAAAAAACTTGTTTAGATGAAAATGGTATTTTGATTAGCGGTTGGGAATTTTGGCGAGAACATCAAAGAGTCTTGCCTGCACCTCATTTGTTAATTATTGCTACTTTGCCGCTACCATCTTTAGAAAATCCCCTGGTAGCTGGTAGGGTAGCTCGTTATAAGCGATCGCATCAAGATTGGTTTCGGTTATATTTGTTGCCGGCTGCCTTGAATGAATTACAAAGAGCGATCGCTCCAGTGCGAGAAAGTCAAGGCATTGTTGCTTTACTTGATAGTCGTGTAGTTAATCGCAGCTACGGCGCTCAAATTCTTGCCGCCTTAAGTCCTCTGGCACGCATTAACTATCTCGATCCCAGTCTGTTTTCTAATACCGATGAAGAAAATTCTGCCTAAAGCAATTTGTCAATGCCCCATGCTCAATTTACATTTTATGAAGGTGATGCCATTCATCACCTTTGTGTAGCCATTATTCCTGGCAAGATAAATTTAGAACCTAAGTAAAATTTGAGTTGCTGATTATGGGTGAAGCAAAGCGTCGTAAAACCACACTAGGGGAAACATACGGTCAAGAGACTCGGATCTTGCCTTGGCTTCCCATCACAAAAAATCAAGCCGAACTATTTGTTAGTTGGACTACTCGTGGTGCCTGGATAGGCATTGGCCTTATGGTTATCGGATGGGCAACTATCCGTTTTATCGGCCCAGCATTCGGTTGGTGGCAAATAGTCTCCTAAATCCTGAGGACTTACGCAAAAACTCTCTCAATCTCTTATTACTCCGTGTTCTCTGTGTCTCTGTGGTAGCCTGCAACCAGCCGCTTTTCTACAAGACGCTTTGCGAATACTTCTACGTTTTTCCGGTACTCATGCGTAAGTCCTATTTGTCTTGAAAAATTGCTCCTCTTGGGGTTTCCTCAAGACCGCATTTTTCGCTTTTTTCTCTACGAGACGCTAAAAGCGAACGCACTTTGCCTCTAAAACAAAATACTTTTACTCAGTCTATGCTCAATGTCTTGGGTCTATGTTTGTAGTATGTAAAGAAGCACTTTTGACCTGAGATTATGCCCTCCTCTAAAAAATCCCTCACTTACCCATCCAGTCACAAGAACAATCAAGTCGATAACTACCACGGTACTTTAATCGCAGATCCTTATCGTTGGTTAGAAGATCCTGACTCTGAAGAAACAAGGACTTGGATTGAGGCACAAAATCAAATTACTTTTGGCTACTTGAGTGAAATTCCTACCAGGGAAAAAATTAAACAGCGCCTCACCAAACTTTGGGATTATGAAAAATATGGTATCCCTTTTAAAGAAGGTGAATCTCTGCAAGACAGTTCTACCGAACGCTACTTTTATTTTAAAAATGACGGACTGCAAAATCAAAGTGTCCTCTACACTCTGAAAACCCTCGACGACCAACCCAAAGTTTTACTCGACCCAAATAAACTTTCAGAAGATGGCACTGTTGCTCTTTCAGGATTATCTATTAGCGAGGATGCTAAACTTTTAGCATATGGGTTATCCGCTTCTGGTTCTGATTGGCAAGAGTGGAAAGTCCGCGATGTTGAAACTGGTGAAGACCTACAAGACGAGTTGAAATGGATTAAATTTTCTGGTGCGTCGTGGACACATGATAATCAAGGTTTTTTCTACAGTCGCTACGATGAGCCAAATGAAAAAACTCAATTGGAAGATGTTAACTATTATCAAAAGCTCTACTATCATCAATTAGGTCAACCCCAATCAGAAGATGTACTGATTTATCATCGTCCTGACCAAAAGGAATGGGGTTTTAGTGGCGGTGTTACTGAAGATGGATGCTATCTCATAATTTCAGTTTGGCTGGGTACTGACTCCAAAAATTTGGTTTTCTCCAAAGATTTGACTAACCCTAATGCTGAAGTTTTAGAACTAATTAACCAGTTTGAGGCAGATTACAGCTTTATCGACAATGATGATAGCGTGTTTTATTTTCGCACAGATTTAAATGCACCACGGGGAAGAGTTATTGCGATTGACACGAAAAATCCTGCCAAGGAAAATTGGCGAGAAATCATTCCCCAATCAGCAGAAACATTGGAAAGTGTCGGGATACTCAATAACCAATTTGTTGCTGATTACCTCAAAGATGCTCACAGCCAAATTAAAATTTTTGACCTCAAAGGTGCATTTATTCGAGAAGTAGAACTACCTGGACTCGGTTCAGCAGGTGGTTTCGGTGGTAAGCGTCATGATACCGAAACTTTTTATAGTTACACCAGTTTCACTACACCAGGAACTATCTATCGCTACGATATGATAACTGGTAAAAGTACTGTTTTTCGCCAGCCAGAGGTAGATTTTAATCCTAACGATTATGAGACAAAACAGGTTTTTTATCAGAGCAAAGATGGTACTAGAGTACCCATGTTTATTACGCACAAAGAGGGCATAAAATTAGATGGAAATAACCCCACTTATCTCTATGCTTATGGTGGTTTTAATACCTCAATGACTCCTGGTTTTTCTGTGAGTCTGTTGGTGTGGATGGAGATGGGTGGTGTCTATGCTATGCCCAATATACGCGGCGGTGGAGAATACGGCGAAGAATGGCATCAAGCAGGAATGAAGGATAAAAAGCAGAATGTCTTTGATGACTTTATTGGCGCTGCTGAGTGGTTAATTGCTAATAAGTATACTAAGACTGATAAGCTAGCGATCGCAGGTGGTAGTAACGGCGGTTTATTGGTGGGTGCTTGTATGACGCAACGTCCCGATTTGTTTGGTGCAGTTTTACCAGCAGTCGGCGTGATGGATATGTTGCGCTTCCACAAATTCACCATCGGTTGGGCTTGGACTTCCGAATATGGTTCCCCGGATAATCCAGAGGAATTTCCTGCACTCTATGCCTATTCGCCATTGCAGAATCTCAAACCAGATACAGCTTACCCAGCAACCTTAATTACCACAGCCGATCATGACGATCGCGTTGTCCCTGCTCATAGTTTCAAATTTGCCGCAGCTTTGCAAGAGGCTCACACAGGTGATGCGCCAGTGTTAATTAGAATTGAGACTAAGGCAGGACATGGTGCAGGTAAACCCACAGCTAAAATTATCGAAGAAGCCGCAGACAAATGGGCTTTTTTGGTGCGTACTTTGAATGTTGAAGTTTAAGGGTTAATTTATTTGTGAGTGCGTTACACTGCTTTAACGCACTACATTAACGTGAGTCTCCAACGGAGGCGCACGTTACATTATTTCCATAAGCTAGCTCAATTTTTTTTACTCAATACAGGTTAGTTAAGCATTTCTTTCTACCCTTTTTTCTCTTTCTTCTTTTCCTTTGCGCCCTTTGCGTCCTTTGCGGTTCGTTAAAAAATTGGCTTTGTTTGACAAAGAGTTAAGCCTTAATCCAAGCGTATTGCTCTTTCACTATCTTTTTCTACGCTTTCAAGTATTTTTGTAATGTGCTGTTGATTAATTTTATCTAGAATTGATGAAACAGACTATGCCGAGAAGCAACCCATAGAAAGAAAAGTTTTTATTTCCTTCTTGATTTCTGGCAAAAGATTTAAATTATTTAATTCTTCAGGGAGATTTTATTTTTATATATCCACTTTCATTATCCTGTTCATCCTTTTTTTGCTCAAAATCTTTAGTTGATTCAATTTCTTGATTAGACATATTATAAATTTTGCTTGATTACCTGCATCAGGCGGGGTAGTTTAGATACTCATCTAACATAAAATTCCGCTTATGCGCCTGACTTCACTGGATGTTTTTCGCGGCATTACCATCGCTGCGATGATTCTCGTCAATATGGCGGGAGTCGCAGATGATGTATATCCTCCCTTAGCCCACGCCGATTGGCACGGTTGCACACCAACAGACTTGGTATTTCCCTTCTTTCTCTTCATTGTCGGCGTAGCAATGACTTTCTCGCTGTCAAAATACACCAAAGATAACAAACCAACCTCAGATGTTTACTGGCGTATCTTACGCCGTGCTGCCATTCTCTTTGCCTTAGGCTTGCTACTAAATGGCTTTTGGAATCAAGGTGTTTGGACTTTTGACTTAAATAGTATCCGCATGATGGGAGTATTGCAGCGCATTAGCATTACCTATCTGCTGGCTTCCTTGGTAGTTCTCAACCTTCCGCGTAAAGGGCAATGGATACTTGCAGCAGCGCTACTTATCGGCTACTGGCTAACGATGATGTATTTACCAGTGCCCGATTATGGAGCGGGAATGCTGACGCGAGAAGGTAATTTCGGCGCTTATATTGACCGCCTGATTATTCCCAAAGCACATCTATATAAAGGTGATGGTTTCAACTTTATGGGAGATCCAGAGGGGCTGTTCAGTAGTGTTCCCGGTATAGTAAACGTCCTCGCTGGCTACTTCACTGGTCAATGGATACGCAGCCAACCTGTACAGTCACGCACAAGTATAGGTTTAGGATTATTTGGAGTTGCTTGTTTAATTATCGGTTGGGCGTGGGGGTGGATATTCCCCATTAACAAAAAGCTATGGACAAGTTCTTATGTAGTTTTCACCAGCGGTTGGGCTTTACTTTTATTAGCAGCTTGTTATGAACTCATCGAAATCCGGCTGATACGTCGCTGGAGTAAACCTTTTGAAATTATGGGCTTAAATGCGATCGCACTTTTCGTTCCATCCGTTTTGTTGATTAAAATCTTAGTCAGAACCACTATCGGTACAGGCAAAGACGCTCCCAGTACCTACAATTGGATTTACCAGAATTTTTTCGCATCTTGGGCGGGAGTCTTGAATGGTTCCCTGTTGTTTGCCATAGTCACCGTGTTGTTGTGGTGGGCTGTTGGTGTTCTGATGTATCGACAACGCTGGTTTCTCAAAGTGTAATAATTAGTCAATTGCGAGTGAGACGATGCGATCGCCTACGGTAATGCTGAGAACAAGCGATCGCAAAAACACTTATTTGATCGGACATGATATAAACTCTAGGTTTTTCTATCAAACGCAAATATGCAAAGTTTTTATTTGCGTTATATTTTGTATTAGCCAATGTTCTTAATTATTGTACTTAAAAACAGGCGTAATAAAGTAAAAAAATTTTGTGCTTTACGTTTGAGTGTTAGCTAGGTTACAACAGGTATTAAGTAATCCTTTTTTCACACTCAAGGAACAAAGACGAGCGCAGCGTTATCTATACTCTTGATAAACTTATTTCCGTTCTTCTTCGGGGACTGATCGAAGTTCTGATATCTGTCAAAAAGCCGCTTCTAAAATTCCGAATAAAGAAGCGGTTACCAACTTCTGTGTGTGTTGAAAATTATTATTTCTTCTAATTCACTAAATTAATCCATAAAAAATTGTGAGGTTATAAATGCATCGCATTAAATTTTGGGTATTTTTGCCAGTTGCCCTAATTTTCGGCTGCTCAAATCAATTGTTTCAATCTAGTCCGTCTGTGGCAAACTCTAATCCAGCAGTAGTTAAACCAACTAGTCCAACTTTATTAGCAAAGGCGAGTTATCTTTCACCGTTGGAACAACAGGTAATTGTGGAAACAAATAAGGTACGAACAAACCCCAAAGCATACCTTCCAATTATGGAAAACTATAGAAAGCGCTTTGAGGGGAACCGAGTCAAAATTTCTAATAATACCTATTTGCGAACTCAAGAAGGAGTCAAAGCAGTCGATGAAGCGATCGCATTTCTGAAATCAGCACGTCCTGTAGGAGCGTTGAGTGCCTCGAAAGGTATGTCTTTAGGAGCAAGAGACCATGTTAAAGACCAAGGCCCAAAAGGTGCTACAGGTCATGATGGTAGCGATGGTAGCAACCCCTTTAATCGCATCAACCGCTATGGTAGATGGCAAACAACCGCAGGCGAAAATATCAGTTATGGCCCAAACACCGCCCAAGATATTGTCATGCAATTAATTATTGATGATGGTGTGCCCGATCGCGGTCATAGAAAAAACATTTTTAACGCCGCTTTTAAAGTGTCTGGTGTTGCTTATGGAACCCACAAATCCTATAGAACAATTTGCGTAATTAACTACGCTGGGGGGTATAGGGAACAATAATTTGAGGTTAGAAAGGAGGAATAGGAAGAATATATAGCAAGGGACTGGGGACTGGGGACTGGGAACTGGGGACTGGGAACTGGGGACTGGGTGAAAAGTCTTTTTGTGTCTAAGTTTTATCATCTGTTGATGTCGTAATCACCTTGGCTGTTGCTATATCTAGCAATTAAAAATCGTGGCTACACAAACAGGAGCTACACCTCCGTAGGCTAAGAGAAAATTAAGGTTTTTTAACCCGCGGAGGCGGGTTTTGTTCTGTGTAGACGCGGTTTGTAACCGCCCATTTAGCGTTAAGTTGACTATTCCTGTGCAACCCAAGCACCATGAAATCCATAAGGCACTCGTTGAGGAATTATCACCCGCGCTACAGGTTCAGCAGTTACATCTTGGGCATTCACCACTACTAATTCGGAAGTGTTTGAATTCTCATCGTGGACGAAAGTTACAAGCCAACCATCATCCTCAGCAATTGCACCAGGACGCGGCGCAAACACAGCTTCACCGCCATAGCGCCCCTGTCCGAATTCGTGGGTTTGGGACTGTCCACTGCTGAAGTCGTACTTAATGATCCCTTCAAATAAAGGTAGGGGACTATTTGCCATTTTGTTACTGTAGCCATATCGGGTTTTTCGCCCCAACAGATTTTCGTTGACACGGGGAAATTCTGAAGCTACATCGTCCAACATCTCTTCACGCACTGTCCCCGTACTGAGATTAAATCGCCAGCGATATAAACGGGGGATATTTCCTTCTGGGTCGAGTTGCAAATCATCAGAACTCAAAACAGTGGTAGAACTCATGCGACAGGCAATAAGCACTACTTCATCTCCGTCTTCGTAAGCATTGAGGGTATGGAAGACGTAGCAAGAGGGACTTTCAAACCAGCGGATATTACTGTTATCACCGTGACGTGGTAGAATGCCAAAACGACTTGGGCGATCGCGCTCAAACATCATAACGGGTTCTCCTCGTTGCGATCGCTCGGCGCTAAAAGTCAGCGGCAAATCCATAAAGATCGTATAGTTTTCAGTGATGGCGAAATCGTGCATCATCACTCCCATTGGCAGGTCAATTGGCACTGTCCGCAACAGTTCGCCTTGGGCTGAGACTACACTATATTGCAGATACGGTGGCACAAACAGAGAGTAGCCAAAGAAGATCATTTCGCCTGTAACCGGGTCTACCTTAGGATGGGCTGTGAAGGCAGAAACTAGCTTGCCATTATAGGTGTACTCACCAATAGTTTCTAATTCAGGAAGCTTGATGGCGTGAGGTTTACCTCCCTCGTTCAGCGCCAACATCTGACCAGCGTGCCACACTAAGGCAGTATTGGCAGTATTTTTGTAGCCACCGTAGGGGTTATCCATTTGTGGTGGTTCTAGCAACCCACTCCAGAGAGCCTTACCCGCTTCTCGTTCTTTTTTCCATCCGGCTGTCTGGACGTAGCGGTTACAATATGTAGCTACGCCGTTGCTAATTTGCACACCATGCAACATCCCATCCCCATCAAACCAATGATATTCACCGATGGGTGTCCATTGAGGGTTAGGGCCATTTCGGACAAACATCCCCGATAGGTCAAGGGGTAATTCACCGATGACTAGCAATTTGTCTGTGGTGATTTCTTCATGGATTGGAGCAAAATTGCGATCGAGATACGGATTGACTGCTATTGTTGTCATTGCCTTGATTTATAGAATCTGATAATGTGATGCATATGGTTTTTGATGACTGATAACATTGATCGCTATCTTCAACCAATTAATATAAGTCTGTTCTCTTCGGATCAACAACTCCAGCACAAGCCTTTGCATCACCTGCTCACGGTTGGCAGACTCGTCATCAAGTGATGGCAAATCAATGATTTCACATTCAGCAAGCTTTTTGCTTCGAGCTGCCAATTCTTGTTCCAGTAGGTAAATGATGGTTTCATTCGGCAACTGGTCTGCAAAATGCAACTGGACAAGCATTGGTTCTCGTACAGTTGGTAACGGCTGATGAGTCCCAAGCCATCGGGCAAATTCGGCTTTCCCTGCCTCCGTTACGCTGTAGACTTTGCGGTTAGGGCGATCGTGCTGAATCTCAATCTTACAGGTAATCCAGCCTTGCTCAACTAGCTTATCGAGAGTTCTATAAATTTGTGCCTGGTCTGCTGGCCATAGATGAGCAATGCATTGATCAAAGCAGCTCGTTTTGAGGTCGTAGCCTGTCATTTCTTGCTGCTGAAGAAGACCTAAAATTACATATGCTAGCGACATTAAGACTGTTTTCCCATAATTGATATTTTCTCGATAGGTTCTACACTATGTACTTCTTATAAGTTTATGCTAATATATGAGTAATCAAATATAAGATATAACAGCTATAAAAAGATATGTTAAATGTCATGCGTCTTAAAAAGGATACCGAATACATGAACTGAGATTGGGCAGATGACAATACAGTTCGGATAAGATCCCCCCGCCTGCGGTGACCCCCTTACAAAGAGGGTGAAGAGGAGAAAAAGCCCGCCAATTTATCGGGGGGTTGGGCGGATATTCGAGAGACAAACCTGTTAACCGAACCGTATTAGGTCAGTTGTTCGCTACAGTCTATTCGTGATGAATACCGACGCAGAAATTATTTAAGCCATTGAAGACTATCGTAACGAAAGGATGGGTAACATTGACTTCTAACACACTTTCACAAAGAATACGTCAACATCAATATCTGCGTGATTTACGAAACAAATTACTCCACCTTCATAAGATGTTGCTGGAGACAGAACGTATTGCCTACGAACAGGTTAGTGGACGAGTATCAAGCGGAGAACTTCTTCAGCTAGTTATCGCTCATGAACAATTTGCTTGGCTACATCGCATTTCTGAGGTGGTTGTGCAAGTTGATGAAATGCTCGAAGCAGATGAACCGATATCGATGGACGATTTTGAAAAGTTGATTGCTGATGTCCGCACGCTGATTGTACCGTTAGAGACGGGCAATACCTTTGAGAGAAAGTATTACAACGCTCTCCAGCGCGAACCTGCTGCTGTGTTGGCACATGCAGAAATATCAAGATTTCTCACGACTAAGGTTTAAGAGTAGATATGGCAAGACTTGGGGCTTAAACCCCAAGTTCTGGAGCAACCTCACAGGCAATTGGCATAAGTTCTCTTGTCTTGGATAACGTGGTCATGAATAATACAGAGGAGAAGCTTTGCGTAGGCGTAGCCCGCCGCAGGCATCGCTAGCCACCCTGATAATAAACAATGACCACTGTAATATTTGTACATGGCACTGGCATTAGAGAACGAGAATACAACGAAACCTTTGAGATAATTGAGCAAAAGATTCACGCCCAACGCCCTGACATCAAAGTTGCTCCCTGTCTTTGGGGTGAATTAGGTGCAAAGTTCAATGATAATCGGGCATCAGTACCCTTAGAGGATGCGACACTGGCTTTATCTCAGCCAGAAGAGGACGCAGATATTGTATTGTGGGGGCAATTATACCGTGACCCTCTGTATGAATTGCGGTTGTTGTCTTTGAAACCTATTGAATCAGGAAATGCTTTTGGGGAAGAACCAGGGGATGTTTTACAATCTCGTGTAGCGAGTTTTACTCCAACATTGGAACTGGAAGCTAAGTTGCAAGAGGCGGGAATTGCAGAGATATTTGCAGAAGCACGAGAGGCTGTTATTCGCAGTGAACCGTATGAACGGGCATTGCTTACAGTTTCCGAATCTGATTTGAGTGAATATTATGCACCAATAGCTAGAGCGATCGCAGCTCAAGCAATGTTTATTAGCGAATTGCAAGAAAAATTTCCCCCCATACTCACCGATGCAGAGTTGCGGGATAAAGTTGCGGAATTGCTGACTCTGGCTTTGGGAGAGGCAGAGTTAGGATTCGGTGGCTGGTTATTAAAGCCATTTGTTGAACTAGCGCAGCACGGCGGAACAAATTATGTCAGAGGAAACCGCCTTGAGTTAACTGATAAAATTTCGCCTATGCCTGGTGATATTTTGTTGTATCAGACGCGGGGTGAAAAAATCAGGGCGTTTATCCAGCAACAGATTGAGCAAGCAGAACCGCCAGTGGTTTTACTCGCCCATAGCTTGGGAGGTATCGCTTGTGTAGATTTGCTAGTGCAGCAGCAGTTGTCTCAGGTGGAATTATTGGTAACAGTTGGTTCCCAAGCACCATTTTTATATGAGATTGACGCCCTCTACAGCTTAGAATATGGGCAGTTATTACCAGAGCATTTCCCGCAATGGTTGAATATCTACGATTTACGGGATTTTCTCAGTTACGTTGGTAATAAAATTTTCCTTGATAGAGTGCAGGATGTGCGAGTGGATAGTAGACAACCGTTTCCCCGTTCCCACGGTGCTTATTGGACAAATGCTAAAACTTGGGAGGCGATTATTTCGAGGTTGCCATAATGGGTTACTTTTTACGGTATTTAGAAAACCAATTCAGTAATCGTAGAAGAACCTTTCCCCCAACCCCTCTCCGAAGCGGAGAGGGGAGTTTGGCTCCCCATTCCCTTGTAGGGAAGGAGGTTGGGGGGTTAGGTCATTTTCCCCATAACGTCAGAGGCTAGGTCATCATGCAGTTGATGGCTAAACCGGAGCGGACATTTGGGTTAATTGTGGGTATTGAAAAGTACCACGAAACCGCTTGGAACGTGCCAGGTGGAGGGCCAGCCGATGACGCGCTGAAATTTGCTTATTGGCTGCATCTGCACGGTGTACCGAAAGAGAATATTCGGTTATGTTTATCAGCACTGGAAGAAAATCATCAGTTAATTGGGGAATGTGGATTAACTGTAGAGTTAGCAACAGAGCAAAATATCTCCGATATTGTGACTAACTTTTTATCCCCAAAGTCGGGGGATTTACTCTACATTTTTTGGGCGGGACATGGTTTGATTACCTCAGAACGAGAGCGTCGGTTGCTTTGTGCTGATGCAAATAAACAGAATTGGCAGAATTTGGATTTTAATTCTTTATTATTGTTGTTGGGTTCGGATAATTTTCAGATTCGTAATCATATTTGTATTATTGATGCCTGTGCCAATTATGTTTTAGAGTCGAAGGGAAGACCAACTAATTTAGGTGGCAAAGCTTTTTTGAGTGGTCAGCCAAGGCAAGATAGTCAACAATTTGTGTTACTGGCTACGCGAGAAGGAGAGAAAGCTAAGGTAAATTACGAAAATAAAACAGGATACTTTTCTCAAGCTGTGAGAGAAGCTTTTGCAGCAGCTAATGGGGCTTTTCCCCCGAATATGAGGGAAGTTACTGAGGCAGTTAAGCAGCGATTTAGCAGTTTAGATAAAAAACAACTGCCGACTTATTTTTATTCCCGCAGTTGGGATGGAGATATTGAAAAATCTCATTTCAATCCTTTTGATATCCCGCATAATATCCAACAGAGTCAAGCTCGTAAATTTGTTGGGAGGGATGAGCAAATAGAACAATTGCGTCAGCTATTGCAAGCAAATGATGTTGTGGCTATTACCGATGTGACTGGACAAGGTGGGGTAGGTAAAACAGAGTTAGCTATTCAATACTCAGAGCAATATTTGGGAGATTATTCTGGCGGGTGTTGTTGGTTAAATCCCCAAGAAACTGATTTGGGAACCCAGCTATTAGAGTTTGGTATCTCCAAAAAGTTTTTTGATTTCAAGATTTTTGAATCTCTTCAACAATTCAGCCCTGCGGGTAGAGTTTTCTATTGCTGGGATAACTGGCAAGATGGCAAAGTTTTATTAGTCTTTGATGATGTCAAAGACTGGAAGCAAATTCAATCCTATCTACCACTCCAAGGTTCTCGGTTTAAGGTGTTAATTACCACTCGTCAAAACACAGGGTTAACATATCCATCACTGCCGTTAGGTGAATTGTCACCAGATGCAGCCTTAGAATTATTAACAACCCTGCTGGGAAAAGATAGCGTTGAAAAGGAATTAGAGTTTGCTAAAAGACTTTGCCAATTTGTGGATTATGTACCTATTGGACTTTACCAAATAGCAGCACAGTGCCGAGAGCCAGGGAGAGTATTATGCTAGCAGACATTCTCGCACGGCTACAAAAGCAAGAATCAGCAAGCGAGTCTGGTGTAGCAGCAGCTTTTGAGTTGAATTGGCAATGCTTAGAACCAGAAGCGAAAAAATTAGCTTGTCTATTGAGTTTATTTGCTTTGGCTCCTATCCCTTGGTCTTTGGTAGAATCGGCAGCAAGTTATAGCGATTTGGAATTTGACCTCAACGTTAACTGTACCGTTTTAGTTGAGCGTTATTTGCTGCAAGAATTGGCAGAGGACACTTACCAAATCCATGATCGCATTCAGGAATTATTGCGGCAGAAGTTAGAAGAGTTAACTGAAGCTAATGAACTCAAGCGCGGCTTTTGTCAAGCGATGGTAGCCGTAGCGCGAAGTATTCCTCAGACACCCACATTGATAGAATTTGCTGAAGCAACCCTGGCTATCCCTCACCTTGGAGAAACTGCCACAGTTTACCAAGCTTGGTTAAGCGATGATGATTTAATCTCTCCTTTTTTGGGCTTGGGTAGATTTTACCAAGGTCAAGGAAGCTACGCACAAGCCTTACCTTGGTACGAACAAAGTTTATCAGCTGCTAGAAAACGTTTTGAGGATGAACACCCCTCTGTGGCAACTAGTCTGAACAATTTGGCATTACTCTACGATTCACAGGGAAGGTACAGTGATGCCGAACCTTTGTATATCCAAGCTTTGGAGATGACAAAACGCCTGCTTGGGGATGAACACCCCTCTGTGGCAACTAGCCTGAACAATTTGGCAGAACTCTACCGTTCACAGGGAAGGTACAGTGATGCCGAACCTTTGTATATCCAAGCTTTGGA
>NZ_WBKL01000160.1:0-35643 GCF_015714705.1 Nostoc sp. NZL
GACATATTCCAATATTTGGCTACGAACTGTTTTTTCTATACCTTCGAGGTCTATTAACTGACTCTTATCAGCTTCCGAGTACAGTAATGTTGCCAGTTCTTGTAAGCAGGCTTTGATCCGTTCTTGTTTCTCTTGGCTCATAGTCAGCGATCGCACAGGGTTATTTCCTTCTACATTTTCTCAGAAATGGTAAATCTTCCAAAACTGGATGCTCCCTAATTTAACTTTCTCAAAATTATTTACAATGCTCTTTATTCAATGATGCTTTCTGGTAGCAATCGTACAGAAACTTAAATTAGAAAAACTTTGTTCATCGCAGAACCTGATTTTTTAAAAGCATTATTAAGTATCGGTTCTTCTGTAGTAGTTTGTGATTAACTTCAGCTAAGACATGTAATATCTGTAGAGATACCTAAATCCTACTTTTAATAAATAAAATTAGGAGTAGAACCAAAACTATTGTTAAGCCCGTAATTGAATTTTCACAGTAAGACAGAAAAACTTTCAGACTGAAAGCTAATCCTATTCCTTGAGCAACATTCTGAATCTCCAATAGTTATTAAGTAGACATCCCGAACAATTGATTCTGCGTTACCCAAAATCCTCAGTGACGAACAACCGTTCGCCCTCATATCATCTCTGGAGATGTCTAGTCTTAAAAAATTGGGTATTTGATATCTAAATCATGTTTCGATACATAATTTCATTATGATAAGCTCAATGGCTTAATCCTCTAACTAAAGTTAGAGGATAAGTAGGCCAAAAGTATAGTATTGCTGAAAAATGATACTAATTAAGAAGAACCTCGTCTCTTGATTGGGTAAATTTAGGTGATTTCAATTAGCAAGGTGTCAATACAACAAAATACGGCAATGATAAACTCTTCAATAGAAAAAATCTTTCCCTCATTCTAGTCACTGGTGACGATTTTCTCTCTCCAGATGAGGATTGTGGGATTTTTCTTTTCAATCATTCGTACACCATCCTTTTATAACGAAACAATACTCGCATATCGCGTTTTGTAAAGAAGTTTATACTATTACATTCACTTTTATAGCATTCATATAATCTTGAAAATACTAGCAACTATGTATTGAGCTTGTTCTTTTGTCGAATAACAAATTATTTATCGTTGTTAACACATTAGTGTCGCTCTATAATGTACCCTGCTAAGTCAGGCTATATCAAGCATTAGCCCATTATACGCACACAGTATAAGTCTTTTTTTTTTGCCCGCCGTTGTTATAAGGAATCCAAAGTGCCATAACATCGCTGGGATGGGAATTAGATCAATTTAAAAGTTTAGCGACATTAATTTCATAGCACTACAAATAAAGTGTTATCCGACAGAAAATCGTCGAGGCATTGCCAGGTAAAAATATTCCCGTAGGTTATCTTCTATTTGACGGCGAACAGTACCGCTTTCGGCAGAAAACATCAAGCACACTCTAGAAGCGGAACTGTATTTCTTCCACCTATGGCTGACAAAATCAGGTTTGCGTTTTTGATTTATTACCGTTTTGGCATAATCCGCATAATAAAGAAGTATGACAAATAAGACTATACAACACCCAGAACGCTGGACTCGCGACTACATCTTCGACATTCTGCGTGAGATAGGCATTCACTACATTTTTGGTGTACCAGGTACAAACGAAATTCCAATTATTGATGGCACATCATATCCAGAAAATGAAGTCCAATATATTGAATGTTTGCATGAAAACATCGCCATCGGTGCAGCGATGGGTTCGGCACGGATGAGCGGCAAACCAGGCGTTGTTGTTGTCCACGTTACACCGGGTATCGCTCATAGCATCGGTAATCTTTTCAACGCCTGGCGATCGCATGTCCCCTTAGTAATACTTTGTTGCCAGCAGCAAAATGAGTTAGTAACACAAGAGCCACTCTTGGCCTCAAACCTCGTTGATCTGGCACGGCAGTACACGAAATGGGCACATGAGGTTCGGACACCCGAGGAAATTGGGCTGGTTTTACAGCGTGCGTTCAAAGAGGCGATCGCGCCGCCTAACGGTCCAGTGCTCGTCGCCATCCCGTGGGAATTTACAATGCGCCACATTGATGCCGAAGATCGGATTCCAGGGATCACGCAGATATCGCCTCATTTCACTGGTGACTCATCAACAATCGAGCAAGCGGCTTTGCTGCTGGCAGAAGCAAGGAACCCGATTATCATTGCCGGTGATGCGGTTGGCTATGCTAATGCTTGGTCAGAGTTACAGGATCTGACAGAACTCCTTGGCGCGCCAGTACTACTCCAGACCTTCAGTAGCGTGGCGAATTTCCCCAATGATGACTTCCATTGGCAGGGAGAACTCCCTGGTACCCAATTAGGAATGCAGCAAGTATTTCAGGATCATGATGTTGCCTTTTTCTGCGGCTTCGGTCTTCAAGCTCAGATTACAGTCTTCAAGTATTCCGACGGTCCTCTGATTCCCCCCAGTGTTCAGCAGATTTATTTGACGAATAACACCTGGGACATCGGCAAGAACTCTTATAGCAAGGTGGGAATTCTCGGCGATATCAAAACAACACTCCCACTGATCAACAACCTTGTTCGTCAGAATCCCCCGGCAGAGGCGGTAAAGCGCAACGAGAATCTGCGACAACTCAATGTCCAGCGACATCAACAGTGGCAACAATATTTGGAACTAGCGCTAACAAAAGATGAGATTTGGGCTGTTGTCATTGCTGACGCGCTCCGCGAGGCGATTCAGGAGCGCGGTCTGGAGAAACAGTTTGTGTACGTCCATGAGGCAGTCTCCGATCCAGCACCGTTCCAGTATTTTCTTCCACTTGGCAATGATGGGGCCGCACCTATTAGCTACTATTGCGTAGCTGGCGGCTCCCTCGGCTGGTCAATGCCTGCTTCTCTGGGAATTAAACTCGAAAGCTTTGGTTGGCAAGGCATTGAGACGCGCCTGGTCGTTAACGCCGTCGGTGATGGCTCATCGCTGTTTTATCCGCAAACTTGGTGGACTGCGGCACACCGCGAACTCGGCATACTCTATATCATTACGAACAATCAGGAATACCAAACACTGCAAAGCGGACTGCAACAGGTCGTTGCTGCATATAGCTCTGCACCTGGCTATGGCTGGAAACCGAAGACTAACGACCCTGAGTATCTGCGAATTGAGAGGCCAAAACTCGACTTTGTAGCTCTGGCGAAGGCCTTCGGTGGTCAAGATGGTGAGATTGTAAAGACTTCCCAGGACGTTAGTTCTGCTGTACGGTGCGGCATCGATTATGTATTGAAGACCCGACGCTCGTATATCCTCGATGTACGAACTGCCAAAGACACGCTTTCAACGCCATTGACCCAGCAGATGTCTGCACGCTATACCGCACAACCGCCGCTCAACTTTTTTCATCGTCAGGCGGAAAAATCATTTTTGCGGACGCAGGCTCCTGGCGCAGCGGTGAATGTTCCGATTATTTTCTAAACCAAACACCAATAGAGGATGACAAATCATGGCAGAAATCGATATTGCGATCGTCGGTGGTGGTGTATCAGGCGTCTATAGTGCGTGGCGGCTCAAACAAGCCTACCCAGATCAAAATATCGTTGTCTTCGAGGGGAGCGATTACATTGGGGGGCGTTTGCTCTCAGTGCGCCCGCCCGATATTTCAAACATGGTTGCGGAACTTGGGGGGATGCGTATCCTCCCAAGTTCCGCAACCACTGATCGCAAAGCTCATCGAAGAGCTTAATAAAGTCCTCCCACTAGAGCAGCAGATTGAGTTGTATGACTTTCCGGTCGATCAACCACAAAACATCGCCTATCTCCGTGGCGTCTATCTTCGGCTTTCCGATTTCACTATCAAACCGGATAAAGTGCCGTATCATCTCTCGTTTCTGGAACGTGGTGGTACAGCAGGCAGCATCATCATCAATGCGATTGAGCAGATTGTACCGGGAATCACAAATCCAAAGCTTACTGAATCTCAACGCCGAGAGATGGCGCATAACGCGAGCTTTGCTGGAACACCGCTATGGAAACAAGGCTTTTGGAACGTGCTAATACGCATCATCAGCGGTGAAGCTTACGAACTCGGCATTGATGCCGGCGGCTACAACTCAACACTCACTAACTGGAATGCCGCTGATGCAATTCCCTGGTATCTCTCCGATTTTGGCATTGACCCGCAATACAAGGGTTTTAAGAAAGGATTTCAGGAGGTGCCCAAATCATTAGCGCAGCTTTTCTCCAAAGCTGGTGGCGAAATTCGGCTCAATACTAGGCTCGACGGCTTCGATTGGAAAAACGGCACATTTGAACTGAGCATCCAGAGAGAAACGATCGCTACAAAATCATTGATCCTCGCTATGCCGCGCCGCTCACTCGATCTGCTTGTGCCCACAAGTCCGCCTCTGCTGGAGATTCAGCACCTGATCACCAGCGTCACACCGCACCCACTCTTCAAGCTCTTCACAACCTATACTAACCCGTGGTGGCGTGCAGCAGGCTACACGGACGATGGTAAATTCATTCCAGTTGAGTCTGGACGAACAGTCACAGACTTGCCGGTGCGTCAAACCTATTACTGGCCGAAAGACGACGGCAAACCAGCCACCGAGGGGCCGTCGATGCTGATGGCAAGTTATGATGATGGCACAGACATCGGCTTCTGGGACGGTCTCCGCCCACGACGGCATCAGGCTTGGCAAGCGCGTCGGCAGGTTGCGGAATTAGTGAAAAATCCATACCTGGGGTCAAGCAAGCAAAAGCTTAACAGCGAATGGGACAAATACGTGGCACCGGCACCGATGGTTGAGGAGGTGGCACGCCAGCTTGGGATCATCCACGGTCTCAACTATACACCGGATGTGCAGAACGCCGCATTCCGTGACTGGGGTGATGACCCGTTTGGCGGTGGATGGAATAGTTGGAATATCGGTGTAAAAAGTTGGGAGGTGAAGCAACAAATTATCCAACCGCTCGGCACTGATTGCTCACTTTACATCTGTGGTGAAGCCTATTCAGACGATCAGGGTTGGGTTGAAGGCGCACTGCAAACGTCCGACATGGTGCTGGAAAAGTTCGGTATTAGCCCCTTACTGTCTAGTACAGTACAGCGTAAAAAGCAGACCATTAAATAGCCAAAACTTTGCCCTTGTATGTCCACTTAAAAGGTCACGAGAAACGCATCTTATTTACTAATAAAAACTAAATGGACATAGCCACAACAAGCAATACCCGCGTTCAGTTCTAAAAATACTAAGGAGTCATGATCATGAGTACTAAACCAGAACAACATCCATTAAGCTTTGTTGCCCCAATTAAGACACCAGTGCCAGAAAACTATAAAGCCCTAAAGGAAATTTTAGAAACTGGGACTTTTGGAACAGCACTAGATCAGATTGGCACAGTACATTTTGGACGTTTTATGTTCCTCGAAAAAGTTACGCCAGAATCAGGGGAAGAGTATTATGCTAAATTTGCACTCTTTACCGCCTATGACGGAGATTTTAATAAATATGTTGATGACTTTGTTGCAGTGGTTGGTGACTTTTTCAATACAGTGTTAGTGCATTTAGAAAATGCTGAAGGGTTAATTCCAGTCCAAAAAGACTCTGAAGCTTTTGCTGATTATATACAAAAATATAATCAACCAGTAAAAGTTTGGTATAGTGCTTATCCTACTTTAACTGTGGTTAAAATTCGTCAACTTGCGTCTAACTGCTAAGAGGTTATCTGGAAAGTGTTTCACTGTGACTTTATGCACTTTTAGATCCCCCCTAACCCTTCGATAAATCAGGGGGAACCGGAATCAAAGTCCCCCAATTAATCTGGTAATTTAGAAGGATCTAAACTTTTGATACTGACAAGTGGACTTTTCAAACATCCTTTAAACTAAAACTTACTTTAGTGGCAACCACACCCCTAGAGTAAGTTGTAGTTAATTAATCTGAAAAGTTCTATTTGGTAACGCTTTTATTTAGAGCTGGACTGAGCAAAAAGGCAGAAGATGTAAGCTTTTTTGTCGCCAAGTTTAAGGCAATAATTCTCCATTTGTCAAACATCCTACTTCTGAAATTGAGAAAATCTATGACAAATGAAAAAACTCTAACGCAGCTTAACTTTAGTGATATCCAGGGTTATATTATCCGTGGCTATAACATGAACAATGTGCGACATTTTGTTCTATATATTAAAGATGCGAAGGGCGCAAAGAAATTTATTGGTAGCTTGGTAAGCGGTAGTGATGAATCAATTCCTCAGATCACCACTGCTGCATGGTGGGACATAAAACCGAGTTATTGCTTAAATATTGGCTTTACTTTTGAAGGTTTAAACGCTCTCCAACTTGTTGCAGATATTGGTAAATCCTTTTCCGGTTCCAACTACAAATCATTTAGACAAGGTGCTATTGCTCAAGCAACTCAAATAGGCGATATTGGAGAGAGTGCCCCTGACAAGTGGAAAGGTGGATTAGGAACATCTAATACTCATGTTTTGCTCTCGCTCTATGCTCAAGATAGTAAGGTGTTAGAGCAGCAATCGGATAAACTGCGATCGCTCTTTAAGGAAGGAGACGCACTTAAAGAGTTATCTTGCTTTGATGGAGCTAAACTTCCTGATGAGAAAGGCCAACCCAGCGATATAGTTCATTTTGGTTACAAAGATGGAATTTCACAGCCGAAAATAGAAGGTGTTCCTACAAAGCGTGGACTTTCAGAATCCCTCGATCCCCAACCTATTATTCCTGCTTATGAGTTTATCCTGCTGGATGATGAAAAAGCTCCTTACTACGTACCGACACCTCCGGAGTTGGGCTTGAATGGTAGTTTTGCTGCTTTTCGAGTCCTGGAACAAGATGTAGCTGGCTTTGAAAAGTTTCTTCAAGAGCAAAAAGATACAATTGATTCAGACAAACTGGCAGCTAAAATGTGTGGACGATGGCGCAATGGTGTCCCTCTAGACCTTTCTCCAGATGCTGATCAACTAACCCCTCCTAAAGAATCAATTATTTACGAACAATTTAATAATTTTGATTATTCTGATGATCCACAAGGATATAAATGTCCGATTGGTTCACATATACGACGCACAAATCCTCGTGCGGCAAAAATACAAGGGGTAACAAATATTCACAGACTCATCCGTAGGGGAATTCCCTATGGGTCTCTTTATAATCCTAACTCTCCTAATGATGGCATTGAAAGGGGATTGCTAGGTCTATTCATCTGTGTGAATCTCAAACGTCAATTTGAATTTGTCATGGAAGAGTGGGTGAATAAAGGAGATTTTGCTGGTTTACCTACAGATGCTAAAGCTCCTCTGATTGGTGCTAATGACAATAAAAGTGGTCAATTCGATATTCCCGTCTCCCCAGACAACCCTTCCATCAAGTTGACGGGTTTTGATCGATTCATCACAACCAAAGGAGGAGCTTACTGTTTTATACCTAGTATTACCGCGTTGCAACACATAGCTAGTCATTCAACTAAGTAAGTCGCGGAGAAAATTTATAGTCTTCGTCGAAACAGAAAATAGTTCCACTGAGTAAACTTATTTACTAGTGTTGAGATAATTCCTATGACATTTGTTGATCAAAATTTAGCTACACAGCGACCGAAGAGTCTAAAAGACTTTTCTTTACCTCGACGCGAGAATTACTTTCCCTCCCCTGCGGATTGGAGAAATGAAGTGCTTTATTTTCTGTTACCCGATCGCTTTAGCGATGGTAAAGAAGATACACGTCCTCTGCTGAATCGACAGCAACTGAATCTGTCTCGCCCTAATCTACCGAATGGGCAGTCTTGGCGATTTGATAAATGGGCAGAGTCGGGAGGCGATCGCTGGCAGGGTGGGACACTCAAAGGATTAGAGTCGAAACTGGATTATCTGAAGCAACTGGGCATGACGACGATCTGGGTAGGTCCAGTTTTTCAACAACGGGGTCACTTGGATAGCTATCATGGTTACGGCATTCAAGATTTTCTAGAGGTCGATCCTCGCTTTGGGACTCGCCAAGATTTGGTCAGTCTGGTCAATAAAGCCCACGAAAAGAGACTACGCATTATCCTAGATATCATTTTTAACCATTCAGGATCTAACTGGCTCTATGCTCCGAATACTCCTGGGGGAGAATTGGAACCACCTTATACGTCTGGTTGGTATCAGTTTGGCTCATGGCTAGGCGATCGCGGACAACCCATTGCGGTAAAGCCTCAAACGAGCGCAGAAGGAGTGTGGCCGAGGGAACTTCAGGAAGCAGATTGCTACACTCGTGCTGGCAAGGGAGATTTGGGGCGAGGAGACTTGGATGATCCCAATGCCGAATTCCGGCGTTCGGATTTCATCACACTACGAGATTTCCAGTTGGAGTATCCCCATCTGTTAGATAACTTAGCCCGATGTTATAAATACTGGATTGCGCTGACGGACTGTGATGGCTTTCGGATTGATACACTCAAGCATGTGACCTATGAACAAGCCCGAAATTTTTGCGGAACTATTAAGGAGTTTGCAGCCAATCTAGGTAAGAGTGACTTCTTTCTAGTGGGAGAAATAGCAGGCGGAGACTATAACCAAGACCGCTATCTGGATGTGGTGGGGCAAAATCTAAACGCTGCTCTGGATATCGCCGAGATGCGGGTAAATCTTAACCTGGTTGCCAAAGGGCTGATAGATCCAAGAGCCTACTTTAACGGGTTTGATCCAGGGAAAGCTGTAATGGGGTCGCATCGGAATATCGGACGGCGGCATGTTTCAATTTTGGATGATCACGATCATGTATTTGGTGAAAAAATCCGCTTTTCCAGTGAAGCTGCATCGGATCATCAGCTGATTGCCGGAGTAGCATTGCAACTGTTTACATTGGGAGTGCCCTGCATTTACGCTGGAACTGAGCAGGTATTGGCGGGGCCAGAACCGTCTGAACGGAGGTGGTTGCCCGACTGGAAGAAATCCGATCGCTATTTACGGGAGGCGATGTTTGGTCCAGAGCATCCCCGACAATCTGGTGTGGCGGGACTGCAAGCCCTCGATCAAAACTTACCTGGTTTCGGGCCATTTGGGACAGCAGGTGCTCATTGTTTCGAGCCAAATCACCCTGCCTATGTCCGGATTGCGGCAATGGCAGCAATCCGTAAGCAGTTCCCAGTGCTGCGATTGGGACGGCAGTATTTGCGCCCGATCGCGATTCCCTTCTTGAACTTGCCGTTTGGTGATCACGGACGGAGTGGGGAAATTATCGGTTGGTCACGGGTTTTAGATGATGAAGAGGCGGTTTGTGTGCTGAACAGTCATGGAACGGATAATCGGGGAGCAAGAGTTTTGGTAGATGCCAATCTGAACGTGATCGGAAGTTCAATGACGGTGATTCTGAATACGGCTGAAGTGGCAAATCTGCCGGGTTACACAGGTCCTCACAAAGTGGGATCAACAGTGTTGGTGCAGCAACAAGATGGAACTGTCTATGTTGAAATCCAACCGATTTCAGCATCCGAATTTTTGATTCTGACGAATTATCCCTGATCCCTGAGGTCAAGCCGAGGTTTTGCGATCGCAGATGCCAAACAACTGACTAATTTCCCACCAGGAGAATAGGAGGAAACTATGAAGGTGAACAGGAAAAACAGTTATTCCCCCTCGAATCGATTTAAATATCTAGCAAAATCATTAGGCGTGTTCATCCTGACTCTCTGTTTTGCGATCGCTGTCTTTCCCACATCAGCACAAGCCAGAGTTCTGCAATACCAGAAAGGTAATCCTGCTGATGTCAATCCACTCTCAATACTTTTCGGTTAAGGGCAATGGGGAAAGGGAAAGGGTTTGAATTTCCCTTTCCCCATTGCCCTTTAACCTTTCCTCAGACCAAAAGAGAGATTATTGGGTTTAACCGAAAAGTATTGAATCCACTCTTATCTGGGATGGTCTATGACTTAGGCGGTGGGGGCGTGATGTTGATCCGGCAATTCAGTGGATTGGCTTATTCGTCTCAGAAAGCTCCCTCCAGATTTAAAAACAATATGTGTATTCTGTAACTGTTTCTAATAGTCACGCCAGTATGTTCTTAGCAAAGATTTCCTGGTTAACAGCTATGTTTTCTTTGACAAAGTAAGAATTATGTGCACAAACTGAATCATAGCCAAACCATTGTTGTGAGCAACTTGTTGGGTTAAGTTTTAGAGTTTCCTCACTGATATCGAACATACCCCATAAAGTACCGCCAACGAGATCACCCTTGGCATCAAGGTTGATCCATTTGTTTACCATAGAGGGTCGGCGACCATCTCTATTTTCTGGGCGTAAGAAGTCGCGCACCGTTCCAATTGATAAAGCACTACCTACGGTAAAAAAGTTCGAGACATATCTTTGTAAAAATTGCTCATTAGCCTCAAGTTCTCGCAATCCTTCGTAGGCGACTACAGTACCCCAACTGTGAGAAATGATGTCGATTTGGTTGTTATTAATCAGAAGAGGCTTGACAACATCTGTGAAGCAATCAATGATGCGCTGGCGCATTCTGCTGTTTAACATATAAATGAGAAAGTCGTCAATTGCCAGAGCCGCTGCATTGCTTTCTACCCAATGAGTCTGCATTGCTGAAGTTCTGTGGAAACCACCGTTGGTATTTGTCACTAGTTCTTGTCGCCGTCGATCTTCTAAAATAGCCATAATTTCTCGCCGCAGTTGCTGTTGCTTGATGTTATCAACTGCATTGACAGCATTGATAAAAGTTTCGGTATTGACTAAATGACTCCATAGCACCTCCAAGCGCGTGTCACCAAGGTTTCCATTCTTGAAAACTTCTCCGACGTGCGGTTGTAACGCCTGCCACCAACTGTCGGAATAATGCTCTCTATGTTGGCTAATCCCATGTACATATACGAGATAATGGTTTCCAACTATGCGTGGTGAGCCATTGCCTAACTGTTGCGATCGCGTGATTGTATCTCCTGAGAAGACACTCCCATCTAGTAGTTGTTCCTGACCAGAAATCGAAATTCCTACCGCATCGAAGGCGCGGGCGATCGCCTGCAACTTTGCATTCCGAACCTCAATTGCATCCCCTCTGAACAAGGTGCGACCAACGAGTTCAATCGCCCGCCGACTGTCTCTGAATAAGGAAGTCCGAGACAGATACTGAGTTAATGTTAGGTAGAAAAGCGCTGCAAGACTCTTGCGATCAAACAGATAAGCTCCTTGCCTATCCTTAGCTGTCATAATTTTGTAGGCAGCTAAATTGTGGATGCCGCTGTTGAAGTGAACACCTCCCCAGTCACCAGCTTCAGTAATCGGCAAGTTCAGGTAATCTCGCATATGTGCAGGTTGCCGATATTTGCTAGGGTTACTGAGATCCCGGAGCGGTATCCCCGTACCTTGAAGTTCCTCTCCCATTTCCCAGTTCCATGCAGACAGATTTGGCTCTTCAAAATTAGAGACAATGATCCCAAAAATATCTGAGTAGGATTCGTTTAAAGCTCCAGATTCCCCCGCATACTGGAGCCGTGCCGTCCGATCAGTTACTCCGTGGAATATCTCGTGGGCAACAACATCAAGCCCTACAGCATAAGAACGGAGCTGTCCACGAACTTTCCTTTGACCATACACCATTTGCCCTTCTACCCAGGCCGCGTTCCGCCACTCCTGACCGTCCGGACTTTCATTTGCAACTATACAGTTGATGCTGGAAATTAACGGTCCACCTATATTGTCAATACCATTGCGACGGAGAACGTCCCGCAGGAAAATTGCTACCACCGCTGCGTTCGCGTGGGCACTGATCGCTCCTGGTGCCCACTCTGGTGGTTTGCCCACATAATTACCTGGTAATAACCCCGAATTCAAGTCCCGAAATTCAAAGTCGTAAGTATGAACATTCAAATCAAGGTCTTGTAATGTTTTCCTATCTCCTGTCATTAAGCATGAAATTTTACGAAGCTTTTCAAGACCGTCTAGTGCTTCTTCAACCTGTTGTTGAGAAGGAGAGGCTCTATCTAGAACAGCGACACTCGGCGTTCGAGGTAATTTAGCAACGATCTCGCCATTATGTGCATCAATTAAGTAGTCCATTAACAGTGGTATATGCTTGTCTGTTTGTGTTTTCTCCCGACTTTGTTGGCGTACATCCTCAATTACGTATATTAAGCGCCATCGATCAACTGCGGTGTCGAAGTAGTAACACAAACGGGGTGTTGCTTCGAGTGGTTTCAATCCATATCCCGCTAAGTCACGAACCTTATTCAACGCCTCGGCTGGTGAAATCTGCGCTATGGTGTCTACATTTATCGGCTCTCCCAGTGACGAGTTGACTGCAAGTAGCTCGTTCCCATAGTCCATCTCAATAGTGATTAAGGAACCGTAAACTGGAATTTTGTTGTATGTTTGACGAAACTTTACAGTTTTCGTCTCAGTAAGGGGCAATGTCTCGGTGCCAAGGATTTTGAATTCACAAGTGGCGTTGTTCACTTCTGGAGCAGTAAACTGCGGCAGTTCCTTACTTGCCAGAGCCTGATTTAAGTACTGACGAGCGGCTGTTTCTGGATCAAGGTTACGCAGACCTACAGCTTTTGTCGTGGCGAAGGCAGCTAACGAAGGTCTTTCAGTCCGCAATATATTAGCTACCCGATCTGAAGTCTCGTCTTTTGTGTGGAATGCAAAGGTGTGAAGTCCGTTCTTACTCATTTATTTTTCCTCCTTTTTAATCGTGGAGTCAACTCCTAATGTGTGAGTTACAGACATAATTTCAATCTTTAGCAAGAGCTAAAGCAAGGAGAGTTAAATCAAGATCAACTGTCGAATTATTTTTCTTTATTAATTGTTTTAATCAACATAGAGCATCAAAATCTAGTATTTTAAGTCCTTTTGATACATAAAATTGTTTAGACTACTTAATTGGATAAAGTTCAGCTTATAATATCTCAAATTTTAATCAATTATGTTATGAATGAGACAGAGAACTGTAGGAAACTACAGTGCCAAAGTTAATTAGATTGTCAGGTATGTACTCTGAAAGGCGACTTTGGTAGATAAAGGAGATACTAGCAATAAGTTTCTCAGTAAATAGAGCCTCTCTATTAAGCTTGGGCATTCTGAAGGATAAGAGGATAAGAAATGAAGTGTAAAAATGTTTTTATAATTTGAAGGTTATATAAATCTTTTGGCAATGAACGCAATAGTTTAAAATTCTTAACGCAAAAATGCTTAAGTACTCGATTCGATAAATAATACATTATTTTAAGTTATTGGTATTGATTGACCAAATCTTATATTGTGCTAATTAGATCATGATGAAGACAACGTTTTGCTGACAAGGTACTTTAGAAACAGCTAATCTACGATGTTGAACTTTGTACTGGGCTACAGCTGCTTGTTGGATTTATACAAGTAACTGTTTTTCGTTTTCAGCTAGGAATAGAACTTGATATTAACCAAAATGACGTAATTCGGCAGTTGACTTGCGTTCACTAATTCGGCGTTGATTGGAATGGCACTAAGAAAAGCCGAAAGTAATGAATGATAAGATTACATCCTGTCATCTTATTCAGCAGTGAAAGGATGAGTTAGGGTATCGCTCGTAAAGAAACATCATCAACATGAGTGTGTAGTCACGGTGAGAATGACAAGCTTTGTATTTTTTTACCGCGTAATAGTAAATTTCTCGCACAGTTATGGTTTGAGGTAGAGCATCAAATTCATCTTTACTCAAACCTTTTGGACAACTTTGAGGCTTATACCAAGTAACTATTTACCAATTGAGTACAAATTTATTTTTCGTGCAGATGCTTTAAAGCGATCGCTTCTTTCCTCATGACTGTACGTCAATACTGTTTTGCGGTTTTAACTCCTAATGAGCAGATAATAGATGGTTGAGAGTTCTCGCTGTGGAGGAACAGTGTTGAGAAACTTATCAGGTGATAAAGGCACAATCTTAGTAGTAAATGACGAAGCTAGCATCCGCCGGATTTTACAGATGCGTCTAGAAATGATTGGCTACTAAGTTCAGTTTGCGATCGCAAATACAAGGGACTGGGAATTGGGCATGGAGCATTAGACACAGAGATATTTGTTGTTGGCGATCGGTACCCACGTATCGTTTGAAGAAAGCGCCTAGATAGTTTTCGGGCACACTTGTACATCGCACGATTAAATTTACAGTAACTAAATCTTTTACTATACCGGAAATTTTTTTTACAAGAGACCTCTTGTAGGATGAGAACTTGAGAGATTAAAAGCTATTAAATAAAAAAATAAAACTTGAAGTAAAACTTTCATAACTAGAGGTCATAAGAGAGCCAGAAACAGAGTGCCGCTCGTTCCCGCCGCAGGGAGATGGGTTAATCATCACGTTTAGGAGAAACCGATGAGAAAGCTGATGAGAATCGTTCTTCTAGCGCTAGCTGGTGTGGTAATGGCACTGGCCTTCATGCTCACCTCCTTTGCCCAAGACCGACCGCCAAAGGCGAAAGTCGTCTACCTGGATCAAGGTTGGTCTCAAGAGGATCGGCTACGCTATTACTACACCTCACAGGGTTCGGCTGCGATGTCTTACGATATCTTCCTGAATCTTGAGGCGGCGAATAATCAAGGGCTGTTCCGTGCCGACGAGAACCTCGTCAAGTATGGATTTGTCCCCCAACCTGCCGATCCTAAATACAACCCGGGCGGTCTACCCATCGGCATAACCAATACGGTGGTAGCGGACGGACGATGGAAAGGCAAGTGGGTCGGATTGAGCTGTGCCGCGTGTCATAACGGACAGATCGAACACAAGGGAACCAAGATCAGTATTTCAGGCGGCAACAACACCACACTCGATGTTCATTCCTTCATCGAGGGACTGGATGATGCCCTGGCGGCAACAGCTGCCGAGCCGCAAAAGTTCGCTCGGTTAGCAGAGAAGCTGGGACAGCGCGATGATGCTGGTAAAGAAGCGTTACGCAAGCGTTTGGAAGAGGAGGCGGCGGCAGTTCATGGCTATCGCAGCATCCTTGCGGTGACACCGATTGTTGTCGGCCCGGGACGCATGGATGCACTTCGCCTGATTCACAATCAAGTGCAGTCCCGTTGGCTCGATATTCCGCAAAACTGGGTGACGCCGCTTGCACCAGTCAAGCCGTCTTTCGTCTGGAATATACCGCAGTCGGCATGGGCGCAGTGGAGCGGCGTCCTGTTTGATCCCATCCTCCGCAATCAGGGTGAATCTCTGGGGGTATTTGCGAGGATGGACTTGACATCGAAGATGCCGACGTTAGGGCTGTTTGACTCCACGGTAGACCTTAAGGGCCAGATTGCCAGCGAGGATCTGCTGCGGAGACTTGCGCCACCTCAATGGCCCGAAGGTGTCCTCGGCAAGATCAATCGAGAGAAGGCCGCCAAGGGAGCGCAACTGTTCGCGCAAAACTGCGCCGGATGCCACTCCACCTGGCCGCATCGTTGGAGCAAACCCAAGAAGCAAGGTAAGCGATTTATCGAGAATGCGATTATCTCCGTCGATGTTATTGGCACCGATCCAGGGCAGTTCTCAAGTCCGCAGTTCGAGAACAACCCGTCAGTCAAGACTGGGCGGATGAGCGAGTATCTTCCGGCACCGGACACTGGGGCTGCGATCGCTCCACCGCCTGTTGTGTTCCAGGCGATACAGCGCGGGATCTTTGACAAGGCAGTAGCCAAGCTCAAACTCAGCGATGAGGAACTCGTTTCGGCACACGGCTATCGGGCTTCTTATCCAGAGGCACCCGAGCCGATTCCAGCGCTCGGCTACAAGGCTAACCCGGCTGAAGGTATGTGGGCCTCGCCGCCCTTCTTGCACAATGGCTCAGTGCCGAATCTCTACGAATTGCTGCTCCCAGACAATGAGCGGTCTAAGATGTTCTTCATCGGGCGAGAGTTCGATCCGGTGAAGGTCGGCGTGGACACGTCTGGGAAATCTGGGAAGTTCTTATTTGACACCTCGCTGATCGGCAATTCAAACGCTGGACATTCGTTTGAGAACAGACCTACCAGAAAGGGGGTTATCGGACGCCTGCTGACTGAGGATGAGCGCTGGGCACTGGTCGAGTATATGAAGTCCATCCCAAACCAGTCCCGACAGATTGCTCCATTTGGCGGGCCAAAAGCTCCTATTCGTGCTTGGCAAGATAAGACGTTTTTCCACGTCAAAAACCCAGGCACCTACAACGGCGCACCCCAGTTGTCGCCGACTTCAACGACAAAGCCGACCATGCCTGCTCTCGCCCAAGAATCGATCAACCCAGGCGAAATTGTCACCTTTAGGAGGGACTAATGAGCAAGCTGATAAGAATCGTTCTTCTGGTGTTAGCCAGTGGGGTGATTGCACTGGCGTTGACGCTCCCTTCCTTCCCGAACCAACCCAGACAGATCGCTCCATTTGACGGGGCGAAAGACCCCATCCGTGCTTGGCAAGACAAGAGGTTCTTCCACGTCAAAAACCCAGACACTGACGACAGCGCACCCAAGGAAGCCCTGCCTGCTCTCGCCCAAGAATCAATCGAACCGGGCGAAAAGGATCTCATTGATTCGATCCTCAACGCGTCGCTAGCGCGGTTGCATACACAGTTCCCGCCCGGTACTCGGCCAGTCTTGCGCGACGCGCATCCAAAAGCACACGGCTTGGTACACGCCGAATTCATAGTGCTGGATAATCTCCCAAAAGAACTGCGCTACGGCGTGTTCAAGACGCCACGCACGTTTGATGCGCTGATTCGATTTTCTGCCGGGAATGTCGAGGTTCAAGAGGACAGAGTGCCACAGGCTGCCGGAATGGCAATCAAACTGCTCGGAGTCGAGGGCAAGAAACTGCTCGAATCGGAGAAGGATGCTAAGACGCAAGATTTCGTGATGATCAATTTCCCGACCTTCTTCATAAGAAACCTCAAGGATTATGAACTCTTGCATCAGCAGATGTTGAAGGGTCAGATCGAGAAGTTTTTTGAGACCCGACCCACGGAACTCAAGGCGGTCATGTCCATGAGATCGCAGCCATTGTTCAATCCTGTCCAGATTCGCTATTGGAGTCAGACGCCATACTTGCTAGGGCCAAACGCGATCAAGTTCTCAGCCGCCCCGATCTCTCGGAGCACTAACCGCCAGCCAAAGACGACGGGGCCAGACTTCCTGAGGGAAGTCATGAAGAAACAGGTCGGATCAGAAGACGTTTATTACGAGTTTGCCGTCCAGATCCAAGCTAATCCAACGACGATGCCTGTGGAAGATCCTCTGGAACTTTGGGACGAAATGGTATCTCCGTTTCAACAGGTCGCGATCATTCGCATCCCGAAGCAAGATATTGACACCAAGGGTAGGGTAGAGATGGCAGAAAACCTCGCGTTCACGCCCTGGCACTCCCTGCCCGAACATCGACCCCTAGGTTCGATGAACCGATCGCGACTGCTCATCTACGAGAAGGTGTCTGAGTTTCGCCGCAAGATGAACAATGTGCCTCGCAAAGAGCCGAATGAGATCCCCTAATAACAAGGCCTTAGAAATGGATTTAACAATAGCTATGATGTTGTCTACTCGCATATCGAAACATATTTGTCGACCATTGGTCGGCAAATATGTGAGAAAGTGAAAGCTCAATTCTCAATTCTTGTGCAGGCTCCTTACAAGTCCGTAATTTTCACCGCTAGACTTATTGCCTCCACTAACTATGTGGAGGCAAATTAATAGAAACAACGTCGTTATCCCTGCTAATTACGACTTTTTCTCCTCTGCTATACAAAAGTGAAAATGAGAAGTTGATTTCTCTTGCGTAGCGATCGCTGCCCTTGAACAGTCCCAGCAATGCACGAATATGACCTATGCTGTCAAGAGATAGCGGCAATGATAAGAGGAGGTTAGCAGGAGTGATTGCCCTCATGCAGTGCTTTATGCGATCGCTGTAGGCAAGATTTGCAGTACTTGTACAGAAGTATAAATAATTACTAAAATATAAAATGAATGCTGGTAAAAGATGATTACAGTAAATTTATATACTCTATTGATGTGAATAACTCAGTAGAGTATTTTTGTGAAAGTGTGCCAACGTAAGCGATCGCCTCTCCTGTGCCCTTGTTACAACCGCCCCTCTACAGCCTGCGATTGTTCCCTTGAGGTCAAGGGTGTTGTATTGGGCTTGGTTTATTGCGTCTAATCCTTGTATAGTGAAGCTTTAAAAGTTTTTCGTTCTTTTTGCGTAAATTACAAAACTTTAACTGAAGAGTATTACATAGCAAACGAATTATATTAGGACTTACGCATTGACATAAAATACTAAATATGAATGCTTTGAAATATATCTGTCGTAAGGGCACAGCACTGCTTGCCCCTACATTGCAGGTGTATTTAAGTTTAAACAATAATTAATAAAAGCCTGAAACAACCTATTTTCATAAATGTATAGCCTGATTAATTTGTACAGTACGTATACTGCAAACGGCTAATAGCTGGACTTTTATTAGAGCGGCTAGAAGCTTTGCTTAATAATACTTTTAACGATTCTTAAAAAGTCAAGTTTCAAACCGTTTTTAGTATAAGTCCTTAAAACTAGATGGTGGCATCATGAACATATATCTAGCCAAGTCTTCTGTGATATTCCATCTGGGGTTACTCCGCCGCTTGTAGATTTCAAACACTACAGAACCTCCGCTTAATCACGCACTAACCCGGCAGTAGTGGAAAATAACTTTAGGAACATGGTATATAGCAATCCTCGAAAACTGCTGCTAACAAGCGTAGGAGTAATAGCGATCGCCTACATTTCAACTTGTCTATTTTTGTTTGTTCGGCAGCCTTATTTGATATTTCGCCCCACACCAAAAATCTTAACCCTACCTAGTTCACCGGACTTTCTTCTTCCTTACAAAGATGTGCGTTTACCTCTTGCCGGCTCTAATGAATATATACATGGCTGGTGGATTCCAGCACCATTACCAAAAGAGAAAGTTTCTTTAATTCCAAATGAGCCTGTAAAAATTTTAAAATCACCTAAAACATTTTTATACTTTTGTGGTGCTGCTAATAATAAAGGTTACTACAATTATATAGGCAGACTTCAAGCAATGCGACAGTTGGGGTTTTCTGTGTTAGTGATTGACTACCGAGGTTTTGGTAGTAGTAATGGGAATTTTCCCAGTGAGTCTCAGCTTTATCAAGATAGTCAAATAGCATGGAATTATTTAGTAAAAATCCAACAAATACCTCCTGATAAAATTGTTATTTACGGCGAATCAATGGGGGGAGCAGTTGCTATAAATTTGGCAGTAAAACATACAGAAGCTAGCGGATTAATTGTGCAAAGCTCCTTTACATCAATGGCAGAGCAAATCAAATATAGAGATTGGTTACGGATGTTTCCCATCGATTTGCTGCTAAAACAAAAGTTTGATTCTCTTTCTAAAGTTCGTTCTCTACGTCTTCCCGTTTTATTTATTCATGGAACTGATGACAGCATTGTTCCATCCTACATGAGTCAGCAGTTATATAATGCTGCCCTTGAACCCAAACAACTTTTATTAATTCCAAAAGGAAAACATGTCCAAATTTATCAACCTGGAAGTCACTCGTATTTACAAGCAATTCAGAAGTTTATCCAAAAGATAGAGTCTCAAGAGTAAGAAATAGATCCATCGGGATGGGCTTCGACACGATTCAAAAATAGAGTTTCCTCTGAACTAATCTATAGAATATAAGTTGGGGTCTGTGGGATAATCGCTATTTTGACACGCTGAGAAAGGGGAATTACACGATTAGGTTAAAGGTAATTCCTCCTAGTGGGCTTTGCGAGAATTAGAAGCACGGGCGGGGTAGAAAGAGAGGCGATCGCATGGTTATCGTCGAGAAATTCGCCCTAACACTAACATTGATTGCTTTAGGATCTGTCCTAAATTAGAACTAACGCAATAACTCTCTAAAACTCTTATTTCTACCCTTCTCTTGACGGAAACCTTGCACGGACGGGAACGGCTTTGCCCAACGTGTCCTTTGCGATCGCACTCGCATTACAACTTTGGCAAAGTTCGCAACCCTTTGCCCCTCTTTTGCGGTTCTTATAAATACTTACGATGAAACGGTACGTAAGCAAAATACCTTAAATTATGTAGACATGATCACTAATCTGGGTTATAGTCCCAAAAGGAAAAATAGGGCAAATGCCACCTTCAGGATAACAATGTTTAAGTGGTGTTTGATAAAGTCTGCAAAATTGCCTAAGGGGGTCAACCAGTGTAATGTCAATCAACGTCAAATGCACTTACCTTTACTGTACAGCAAGTATTGCACGATGCCTTTGACGGGTGTAGCAATCGTTTGGTTGATGCAGATTATGGCATATTGAATACCAGTGAATAAATCACAACTAGCATCATTATTTATTTGGTTATGATGCTATTTTGCCAGTGTGAACGATTTTAAACTAGTTACAAATTGAACATTTAACTCTTATGAGTCCCATCGTCTTTGACTACAGTCCCGAAATTTCAGTTATACTTTGTACCTACAACCGAGAAAAATATTTAAATAATTGCATCAATAGTGTTATTGAGCAAACTTTTAAAGATTGGGAACTTTTGGTAGTTGATGATGGTAGCCAAGACAATACTTTTAAAATTGTCAATCCCTATCTGCAAAAATTTAATAATATACGTTATTTAAAACACCAAAATAAAAAATTAGCGTACTCTAAAAACGCCGGAGTTCAAGCATCATTTGGCAAATATATCACATTTATTGACAGTGATGATACATATAGACCCAATCATCTAGAGTCACGACTTAAATACATGCAAGCTAATCCAGAAATTGACTTGATTGAAGGAGGATTTTTCTCTGAAGAAGAGATTTTTGTAGCCGATTATTTTCAAGCAAATCAAATAATTAATTTACGCAAATGTGTTTTAGGCCCTACATTTTTTGGTAAGAGACGAGTATTTTTTGAATTGCAGGGATTTAATAATATTTCCTATGGAGAAGATACAGACTTTTGGAAACGGGCAGACAAAATTTTCAAAACTCAAAAAGTTACAGAACCGCAAACCTACGTTTATACAAGAGCAGAAACAAGCATTACCAAGGATGTTTTGGAACAGCGCTCATTAACTTAAAAACTTTAATTCGGTTTATCTTGATCCACTAAGTATAACGCTACCTGCAACTATGCATATTTGTCATATAGTTTTGAATAACATTGGTGGAGCGCCAAAAGTTGCTGATTCGCTAATTTCTTCTCAGTCTAAAGCTGGCTACCAAGTCTCTACTGTGGTGCTTACCGTTTTAGAGTCACAATGGATAGTAGCTTTTAAAGCTGCCAAAACTGTGATTGTTATGAAAGTTGCAGGTACGCTATTTATGATTGGGGGGATAATACACCAAATACGGGTAGCAATAAAATTAAGCAGGGTTATTGCTAAACAGAAACCGGATATTATTGTTTGTCATAGTGCATTTGTCACTAAACTCTTTTATCTATCTAAATTCATCCCTGGAAGTTTATCTGTTCCCTACATTAGTTATATTCACAGTGATTATATTTCTGAATCACAGGTTGAACCTAAAACAAACCCCATCAGTGCATTGATTCAAAAGTTATTTATAAGTCTTGCTAGCAAAATTGATATGCTTGCGCTTCAACAAGCTGGTGGATTAATATTTGTTTGCAAGGCTCTCTATCAAAGGTTTGCAAACATTGGCTTTAACCACCATCGAATCGTCATATCCTACAATCCGGCTATAGATGATATTAGTAACCAACCTCTTCATCCTACAGCCATATCTTGGTTTAACAATTCGCAGTTGATTACCTTTGTATGTGCTTCCAGATTTCACCATCAAAAAGACCATAAAACTTTACTCAAGGCATTTGCTAAGGCTAGTAAAGATTACTTAAATATTCGACTGATTTTGTTAGGAGAAGGTGATTTAGAGATAGAGATGCAAGCTATCACAAAGTTTTTAGCCATTGATGAAATTGTGCTCTTTGCCGGTTCTGTCCTCAATCCTAGAGCTTACTTTTCATTGTCTAGAGCAGTTATACTTGCTTCCCATTTTGAAGGTTTGCCACTAGTTCTAGTAGAAGCTGTAGCTAGTGGGGTAACGTTTATTGCCACTGATTGTCCAGTTGGCCCACGTGAGATTTCTGAAGTACTTAAATGTGGAACAATAGTACCACCAAATGATGTAGATGCATTAGCTGAAGCTATTATTGAACATATAAAAACTCCTCAAGAAAATATTAATCGCTCTGAGCAAATAGCACAATTTTTTAGTGAAAATAGCTGTGCTAACAAGTTAGAAAGTTTGCTCCAAGAAGTTGTTTTTCAAAAACTGTGATTATTTGGTTGGGAATTACTATATGAATTATATTTGGGTTTAAATAATTTGTATGAATATTAATTTTATAACTTCCAGAATTAGAATTTTTTGGCGTTTGTCGCTTCTAGGAATCATTTTGAGCTTGTGTCTTCTATTTTTATCTAGTTATCAGGGGATAAAACAAAAGGAAGATGGGGTAATTCATCTGACACTATGGCAAGCTATTAATCCCCCCGCAAATCGAGATATATTTCAAAAGCTAGTAGATAAATTTAATCAGACTCATCCTGATATTCAGGTGGAATCTATCTTTGAAAGTGAACCTCAATTACCAAAATTATTAACATCAGTGGTTGCCAATGTGCCACCAGACCTCCTATCTTTCCATCCTGAATATACAGGCCAATTTGTAGAACTAGGGGCAATTCGACCTTTAGAAGAATGGTTAAACAAATTACCACTAAAGTCAGACATCAGACCTAATCTACTGGAAGAAATGCAGTTAGGTGGTCATATTTGGTCAATCCCAATGCACACTAGTAACATTGGTATTTTTTATCGCCCTAAACTTTTTGAAGCTGCGGGGATCACAGAATTACCCAAGACTTGGGATGAATTGAGACAAGTTGCGAAAAAATTAACTATAGACCGCAATGGCGATCGCCGGCCTGAGCAGTATGGAATATTACTGCCTTTAGGAAAAGGAGGATGGACTGTATTTAGTTGGTTCCCGTTTTTATTTGGTGCTGCGGGAGAGGTTGTAACCAATAATCGCCCCAATTTAACGAATGCGGGTGCGATCGCTGCCTTACAATTCTGGCAAGACCTGATAAAAGATGGTTCAGTATTGCTTTCCGCCCCAGAACGAGGTTATGAAGAGGACGCTTTTCTTACCGGTCGTGTTGCAATGCAAATCACAGGCCCTTGGACGTTAATCATGAAATCTGACGTTGATCATCAGGTATTACCCATACCAGCAAGTGTCAAACCTGCTACAGTCACAGGTACTGGAAATTTATTTGTGATGAAGACTACACCAGCAAGAGAGCAAGCAGCATTCAAATTTTTAGAGTATGTTTTGAGTGAGGAATTCCAAACCGAATGGAGTATAGGGACGGGTTTTTTGCCAGTTACCCTTACATCGGCTCAAAGCAAGGCTTATCAGCAATTCATTAATGAAAAACCAGTGTTAAAAGTGTTTTTTAACCAATTACCTGTAGCACGTTCTCAACCGATAATTGCTGGATATAGTCGTCTTTCTGACAGTCTTGGTCGAGCGATCGAGGCTACATTACTAGGTGAGCCTGCCGAAAAAGCACTCAAAACAGCACAAGAGCGTTTAGAACTTATTTGGGATGACAAATGAAAATCATGAAGAAACTCTAGTCTGTCCATGTGGATTTCTTTTCAATACACACAAACCAATTGCTGGTATGGCTCCTAGTATTACTGCTGTAAGCCCTTGTCCACTCCAATATAATATGAAAGTACGGTAGGTGTCTGGAATCAAATTTTGCACAATAAAAAGCAACCAAACCAAAATACTAATTAATAAGAAAGAAATTGAAGGTAAAAAATTCCACCACCAAATACCTGTTGTATATCGCCTCAATACCAGCCATTGGCAAAGCCCCAGCCAAATACCAGAAATTATATATGCGATCGCAGACAGAAATCCAAAAATAAAAGTTTGTTCAGGAGATAAAGTTTCATTTAACGATGAGGCAATAGTTGAAATGTGGTTAATCCAGGCTGTAGAAACGCCGTTGGCAATTAGCCAACCAACGCTAGTAGCAAATAGCCACTGCCAACCCGGTAAATATCGGTAAAGCACAAGGCTCTGATCAGCAGCGAAAATTACTGCAAATACAACATTACTGAGACTTCTGACCAAAATGCTCCATGTTTGTGGTTGGATTGCAACACTAAGTAAGCTTTGGAGAATAATTTTCTCTAAGGCGATACTGGCAACGCCACCCACAACCCATCCGATCAGGGTCATTAAGGTAAACTGAATAAAGAACCTCTGTCGCTGCGATCGCGGAATCAAAAACTTTCCTGGGTTAGGCTCGTTATTAGCAGATGCAACATGATCGGGACTGTTAGAGTCAGTTTGCATATCAAGTTAGGGGAGTAGAGAGTGGAGAAAACACAAAAGAGTGACGAAATTCTTTTATATTCCACTTTTATTGTTAATTCTTGTTTTATCCGATTCCCGACCCCCGATTGCCCTTTGCTGTAAAGCGACTAGCGCTTTTGAGGTAAACCTGCTGAAAAAGCGTAATCCCAGAATGATAAGCTAAACAGTGGCATAAAAATGTGACTTAGGATGAAGTAATAAATGGGTGTTTCTTTAACGACTCCTCATCTCTTACGGGCTGCTCGTGGTGAAGTAGTAGATCGTCCCCCTGTCTGGATGATGCGACAAGCAGGACGATATATGAAAGCATATCGAGACTTAAGAGATAAGTATCCTTCGTTTCGCGATCGCTCCGAAATTCCTGAAGTAGCAATTGAAGTTTCCTTGCAACCTTGGAGAGCCTTCCAGCCAGACGGAGTAATTTTATTTTCTGATATTGTCACCCCATTACCTGGTTTGGGCATTGACATGGATATTGCGGAAGGTAAAGGGCCAATCATTCACTCACCCCTCCGCACTCAAGAACAAATTGAGCGTCTGCATCCTTTAGAACCAGAAGCAGCTCTACCATTTATTAAGACAATTTTGCAGGCGTTGCGCTCCGAAGTGGGCGACAAATCAACGGTGTTAGGTTTCGTGGGTGCGCCGTGGACATTAGCAGCTTATGCAGTTGAGGGAAAAGGTTCTAAAACCTATTCCATCATCAAAAACATGGCATTCTCAGACCCGACGATACTGCATCAATTGTTAACTAAATTAGCAGATGCGATCGCTATCTATGCCCGCTATCAAATTGACTGTGGTGCTCAAGTTGTGCAAATGTTTGATTCTTGGGCGGGTCAATTGAGTCCTCAAGATTATGACACCTTTGCTCTCCCCTATCAGCAGAGAGTTTTCCAGCAAGTCAAGCAAACTCACCCCGATACACCATTGATTTTGCTAGTTAGCGGTAGTGCGGGTGTGTTGGAAAGAATGGGACAATCTGGCGCTGATATTGTCAGTGTAGACTGGGCCGTGGATATGGCAGACGCACGGGCTAGATTGGGCAAACAAGTCAAAGTTCAAGGAAATCTTGACCCAGGTGTGCTATTTGGCTCTAAACAGTTTATCCGCGATCGCATTCTCGATACCGTTCGCAAAGCTGGTAATTGGGGTCACATTCTCAATCTCGGTCACGGTGTCTTACCAGAAACTCCCGAAGAAAATGTTGCTTTCTTCTTTGAAACAGCAAAGGAACTGAATCTTGCAGGAGTTAAGGGTTAGAAGTTATGAGTTATGAGTTATGAGTTAGGAGTTATAAACTATTCAGTTGCGAGGTGCAGAGTTCTTTTTTTATTCTTAACTCCTTACTCCTCACTCCTAACTTGATTCATGGCTTCTGATTTGGAACTTTTAAGTTTATTCTTAACTCTTTAGTTTTAACTCCTAAATTTTGAAAAATTCTCTATGAGCCAGAAACGGATTTTAGTGACTGGTGCAAGTGGTTGTGTAGGTCATTATTTAACAGAAGCCTTAATTAAAGAAACAGATCACGAACTGTATCTACTAGTTAGGAACCCAAGCAAACTGCAAGTTGATACTAACGCCCGTTCAGGTATCAACGTTTTACAAGGCGATATGCAAAATATTCGCCAGTTTGCCGATTTGCTATCCACAATTGATACAGCAGTACTCACAGCCACAGCTTGGGGTGGTGATGAGACATTTGATATTAATGTCGTCAAGACTATAGAGTTGCTCGAACTACTAGATCCAGAACGTTGTCAGCAGGTGATTTATTTTTCGACAGCTAGCGTTTTAGATCGGTACAATCAACCATTAAAAGAAGCCGGGGAAATTGGGACAGATTACATCCGTTCTAAATATGAGTGCTTACAGAAAAAAGAAAAATTAGCGATCGCACCTAAAATTACCACAGTATTTCCTACTGTAGTGTTCGGCGGTGATGCGAATAAACCTTATTCTGCTGTCACATCTGGCATTCCAGAAGTTACAAAATATATTAATTTGATTCGCTTTCTAAAAGCAGATGGTAGTTTTCACTTTATCCACGGACGAGATATTGCCACTGTTGTGCGATATTTAATTGATCATCCTGTTAAAAATGATCAACCACGTCAGCTTGTTTTAGGTCAAGCACCGTTAACTGCTAATCAAGCAGTGAAAGAAGTTTGTGCTTATTTGGGCAAAAAGATTTACTTTCGCATTCCCATATCTATAGCATTGGCTAATTTGATTATTATTTTGTTCCGCATTCAGATGGCCGCTTGGGATCGGTTTTGCATGAAATATCGGCATTTCACTTATGAAAAGGCGATTAATCCTGATAGTTTCGGCTTGCCAAATTATTGTGCAACCATGAGTGATGTTTTAAAAATTAGTGGCGTTAAACGTGCATGATAAAATATCTATTCTTTGCTAATGATGGCGGTCATTTCTGGCGGAGATAAGCCGACACAAGCTGCCAGTTCTTCCAGTGTCAATCGTTCGCGTGTGTTTGCTTCTAACATAGATGTTGCAGCTGCAACGTAATCAGGATTAGCAAGATGATTGACATTCTTGGGAAAAGTTGCTTGGGAATAAAGGCTGGCAATACCGGAACCTACAGTAAATTTTTGTATTTGATAAGTGGTAATTAGAGCTGCTTGACGTGCTTGGAGATAGGCAACATAAGATTGCACAATAGCTAATCTTTTTTGCTGTCTAGCTTCCTTCCAACGAGCTTGCAAAACAGGAAGCTGCTGAAAAGTACTGATGAATTTAATCGGGTCTATTGTAACAGTTAAGGCAAAGCTGTTTTCGCGCTCCGATGGCGAATTCGGTGATGTTGATATCGTAGTTAGAGCCGGAGATAATTCAATAGCAACGACATCTCTAAAAGCATTCAATCCCATTGCAGCTTTTGTTTCCAGAACTTGGGCTGAATTGCGTTCAGCAATAGCTACTAATTGCTCAATGATTTTGAGATCCTGCTGTGTAATCTCAGTTTTAAGTAAGTTAGGTTGATTACCATAACTGGACTTATCTTCGGATGCAACCACAGGAAATGTAGTACTGATAAATGTAACGGCAAGGAGAATCCTGAAACTTTGTGCAAAAGCTTTTGAGAGCCATTGTGCGATCATCTGATTGATTTATTCGGAAGCGTTACACTTGTTTTCTAATTTGCTTCTCTTTTCACAATACATCTAAATGATAATATTTCTTATAAATGTGGAGTCTTTTTCAAGAAATCTAGTCAGTAGATGGTGATCAGCATCAGTCTGCAAAGCCTTTTAATCAAAGGTTTGGATATCTGCTCAGGATTGTAGCGATTAATATTCCTAAGAACTTTTAGTGATAGTGCTGAACACATCTAGCGATCGCCTGTGACGGTTGCATAAGTTCTGCTGATATGCATTTAGTTTACAGTCTAGTTGTAGTAAGGGAAGCCAGAAATATCTTGACTCCTGTTTCAACATGTTTTTCTTTTTGCCGATTAGCTACCAGAATTCCAGTCCCTAGTTGCGCATTTGAGGTAAAAATATCAATGGTAAAATAAAACAACTTTAATAAAAAGTCAATAACTCTTTATTTTCGTTAGAGTGGGATAACAATCAAAGTGTGAGGATTGATACTACATGCGAATCTTGTTAGTGTATCCAATATTTCCCAAAACTTTTTGGTCTTATGAAAAAATCTTGGAGTTAGTTGATCGTAAGGTTTTATTACCACCTCTGGGTTTAGTAACAGTAGCCGCGATTTTGCCCCAAGAATGGGAATTCAAACTGGTCGATCGCAACATCCGCCCGGCAACAGAAGAAGAGTGGGCATGGGCAGATGTAGTAATCCTCTCTGCGATGATTGTCCAGAAACAAGATTTACTTGAGCAAATCCAGGAAGCAAAAAAACGTGGCAAGCTAGTCGCAGTTGGCGGCCCGTACCCCACTTCTGTACCTCACGAAGTTGAAAATGTTGGCGCAGATTTTCTGATTCTGGATGAAGGGGAAATCACTCTGCCCATGTTTATTGAGGCAATCAAAAGGGGAGACACATCTGGCACTTTCCGCGCCACAGAAAAACCTGATGTGACAAGCACACCAATACCCCGCTTTGATTTATTAGAATTGAATGCCTATGACATGATGTCGGTGCAGTTTTCGCGCGGGTGTCCCTTCCAGTGCGAATTTTGCGACATTATTGTTCTTTACGGGCGCAAACCGCGCACAAAAACCCCAGCACAACTGTTAGCAGAGTTAGATTGCCTCTATGAATTGGGTTGGCGGCGGGGTGTGTTCATGGTGGATGACAACTTTATTGGCAACAAACGAAATGTAAAATTGTTGCTGAAAGAGTTAAAAGTCTGGATGGCAGAACACAAATATCCCTTCCGATTTGACACGGAAGCTTCAATTGACTTAGCCCAAGACGCTGAAATGTTGGAGTTGATGGTTGAGTCTGGTTTCTCGGCGGTGTTTTTGGGAATCGAAACGCCGGATGAGGATAGTTTGCAAATGACCAAGAAGTTTCAAAATACTCGCAGTTCTCTAACTGAGGCAGTGCAAACCATCACCAAAGCCGGATTGCGCCCAATGGCTGGGTTTATTATTGGGTTTGATGGCGAAAAAGCAGGCGCAGGCGATCGCATTGTTCGCTTTGCAGAACAAGCAGCTATTCCCTCTACTACCTTTGCCATGTTACAAGCGTTGCCTAATACCGCGCTTTGGCATCGCCTGAAAAAAGAAGGACGACTCCGGGAAAATCAAGATGGCAACATCAACCAAACAACATTGATGAACTTCCTTCCCACCCGTCCTCTGGAAGAACTTGCACGAGAATATATTGAGGCATTTTGTACTTTATACGATCCAGTACAGTACTTGGATCGCACCTACCGCTGTTTCTTGATGATGGGTTTGCCAAGTTGGAAAGCGCCAGCGAAAATGCCAGAGTGGGTGGTTGTGAAAGCGCTGCTGATTGTGATTTGGCGACAAGGAATCAAACGGGAAACCCGCTGGAAATTCTGGCATCATTTGTTCAGTATTCTCAAGCGTAACCCTGGAGTTGTTGAGCATTACATCTCTGCTTGCGCCCACAACGAGCATTTTCTAGAGTATCGCCAAATTGTGCGCGATCAAATTGAAAGTCAGCTAGCTGAATATCTAGCACAAGGTGCAGAACAGCCTTATGTGCTAGTGAAGGAAAAAGCTGAGGAAAAAGCTGAAGCGGTAGTTAGTTAGTTTGATTAGAAAATAACAATTGATCAATCACATTTTCACCCGTCCATTTATACGGGTGAATTTTCGTGTGTAGTGGCGTTTCTGAATGAAGGCAGTTCTTGGGGAGGTCAGTTTTCCTCCTACCTCCTGCCTCCTTCATATTTCAATACGCTTGGGTTAAGGCTTAACTCTTTGTCAAACAAAGTCAATTTTTTAACGAACCGCAAAGGACGCATAGACACGAAGTGGCTTCCCGTTCGCGTAGCGTCTCCGAAGGAGAAGGGTAGGGCGCAAAGGAAGAGAAGAAAGGGAAGAAATGCTTAACTGAACTGTAAGCTAATCGTCATTCATTCTTCCAGACTGATTCGCTTGTAGTAAGGGCTTCAGCCCTGGTTTTATGCAACTTAAATGCTCATTAGCTTATTGCTTCATATTTTATCTACCGCGATCGCGTTCTAAATCATCAATCACTTTTTGCAAATACCACTCATCTGACATCCCAGGATAATAATCTTGCTTCTGCTGAATTAATCGTTCGGCAATTTCCCAATATCCCCCAACCATTTGCAAAAGCCGTTGACGTAGTAGGTTATATTTTTGCTTTTTTGACTGTGGACTAAATTTTTGGATTTTTTCTAGGCTACTTAAGACTTGTTGATAATTTCTCCAGTCTTCTTGTTCACAAAAAATACTCGCCGCCCGTTGATAATTCTCCACAGCGTTTTGCATTTCTTCTATGCAAGTATAAGCAATGCCGCGATTGTAGTAAGCTTGAGCATCATCAGGATTGATTTGTAGCGCTTGGGTGTAATCTTGAATTGCACCAAGATAGTTGCCCATTGCCCGATAGGCATTACCTCTGGCAATATAGATTAAGGGATCTTCGGGTTGCATCTGGAGTGCTTGGTTGAAGTCTGCGATCGCACCTTGATGATCTCCCAATACAGAACGGGCTTTGCCTCGATTGCGATAGACAATGGCATCTTGAAAATTTAGTCGCAATGCTTGATTAAAATCTGCGATCGCTTCTCGATAATTCCCCATTTTGCAACGCACAACCCCACGACAGCAGTAAGCTTGGGCATCTTGCGGATCGGCTTTTAATATCCAGTTTAAATCGGCGAGTGCCTCTTGGGTATCTCCCTTTTCAGCTTTTTCTAATAATTGTGTGAAATATTCCTTTGTGGATAAAATTGGCGCATTTGGGGAACGTGATTGCTGTACAGCAGGTAATTCTTTGGGTTGTAGCTGTTTAATTTGTTCCAGACACAGACGACAATTGTCTTTATCTTGTTGTTCTAGATATAATTGTGCAGCTTTTTTAAAGTTAGCGATCGCATCTTGAATATACCCCTGTTTGCGCCGCACTATCCCCCGCAAATTATAAGCAGCAGCGTAGTTGAGATTGAGACGAATCGCGCGTTCAACATCCTCTAGCGCCCCAGACAAATTTTTCAGCGCCACCCTTGCCAATGCACGACAATAATATGCCTCTACACTTTCAGGATTCAGTTTCAGAGCTTCTGTATAATCTGAAACGGCTTTAAGTATTGCTCCTGAGTCATAATGTGCCAAACCCCGTTGTAAATAGGCTTCGGTAAAGTAAGGTGTTAATTGTAAAGCATGGTTAAATTCCTCAATTGCTCCAGCATAGTCTTTTCGTCTAGCCTTTTCCAATCCTCTATTGTAGAATTCGTTATTCATGGCATTTGTTTGGTTGATTCAGTTAATTGAATTCCAGCAGGCTTGCTTCATAGCCTAACCTATGCACTCACTCTTAATATTCTAAGTATTCAGTGTGGTTTTGCTTCATTTCGTATTTTCAATGAATTAAAACGAACACATGCCGTAAATTTTATCGGCAGGATTAACCAATTAAATATTGTACACCTCCAGATTTTGGAGTTAGATTTAGTGCAAATATCAGCTACAACTTTGATTAGTCCTATCAATAATAAATTATCCCAATGAAAATCAGAACTATCACAACAGGTATATCACTTCAATCTTTACAAGAACATGAAAAAATTAAGCAAGCGGCTGACTTTAATCAGCAAGCACAAATTGTATTTGAAAAACAAGGATATGAGGTACAAACAACTAGAATAGCCACTAATACCTGGGAAGAATATCTGCAAGGCTTGTCAACAATTGAAATTATCCATGAAATTAAAATTCTCGAACAACTTTGCCAAAGTCTGAATATCAGCTTCTTCAATATTGGTTATGCCAGCCAACCCGAAACCATAGAGATAATTCCAGATATTAACAAAAATACATCAATTATTTATTGCTCTAGCAAAATTGGGGATAGGGAAACTGGCATCAATTTTAAGAATGCTAGGGAATCTGCCAAAGCTATTAAACGTATTTCCCAAGAAAGTGAAAATGGCTATGGTAACTTTCGCTTTTGCGCATGGGCAAACTGCCAGCCAGATATTCCCTTTTTCCCTACTGCATACCATACAGACAATACATCTTTCGCTATAGGTTTAGAATTATGTGACTTGGTAATGCAAGCATTTTCCCAGGCTAATAATCTTATAACAGCAGAGCAAAATCTGCAATTATTTTTAGAATTAGAGTTAAATAAAATCGCAGTTATTGCTGATAAAATATCTAATGAATTTGCCGTTAATTATAAAGGAATTGATACATCTCTAGCTCCATCTTTGGATAAGAAAAACAGCATTGTTTTTGCTTATGAAAAATTGATGAGTGGCAAGTTTGGACATTCGGGAACTCTAGCAATTTCTGGGATGTTGACTCGTGTGTTGAAAAGCGTATCAGTAAAAATCTGTGGCTACTCTGGGCTAATGCTTCCAGTTTGTGAAGATGTTGGATTAGCTACCAGAGCTAATGAGCAAACCTATGATATTACAAATTTATTATTATATTCAGCAGTTTGTGGCTGTGGATTGGATACAGTTCCGATTCCAGGTGATATAACAATAGAAAAAATTTCAGCTTTATTAATTGATATGGCAACTTTAGCCATCAAGTTAGATAAACCACTCTCAGCAAGATTATTTCCGATTCCAAATAAAAAAGCTGGGGAAATGACTACATTCAATTCCCCATATCTCGTAGATTGTAAAATATTTACAGTTGACTAAAATTATTCTGAAAGCAAGCTGGGAGAAGTCAGCACAAAAACATCCCTACTTCCCTGAGCATCAATCTGTGGTTTTATAGGAGTGGTAAAGTGGAAAAAATCATGATCATTGACCAATAAAAGTTCTCCTGGATTTAGAACTTTGCTAAACACAGGCTTTTCTTTTTTGGCAGTATACAAATGTGTTTCTCCACCTTGAATATTATCTCTATCTACTGAGAATATGCCAATAAAATCAGTACCATCTTGATGTATGCCTTCAGGTGCTGGATTACCCAAATTATCTGGTGAACAAATAGTTCTTATTTGATGAATTCCAATTTCAGCTTCAGGATGAAGTTTACAAGAATCACTAAATGCTAAGACAAGATTTCTAAAAATATCAAGTTCTATGAGTGCATCATCTAATTCTGCAAACTCTCTTTTTATATCACCCACTAATGGATTATACTCTTTACTTTGCAAGAGGTAGCCATGAGGTAATTTGATTAACTTATTTCCAGAGACTGTGAACCGAGATAATCTTCTCGAACGATAGTTACCTTTGATATAAGGGTCAATAGGCATATTACTAAAAAATGCCTTGAAACCTTCTGGATTGATCGAATTTACTTTTCTTAGAGTAAACAGAAAAGCATATTCTAATTCCGTTGATGTCCACACTTTTTGCATAGGATTTACCTCCTTGCACGTTGAAATTCTCCCGGATTTTTTATGGGAGGCTTATAACACTTAGTATATGCTACTTTTTATTAATATGTTGTAAATTTAACTACAAAAATTGACACTTTGTGATATATAAAGTTACTCAAATTCTGTCACAGGGCGGAGTAATATTCATGGGTGTATGAGTAGCAGCTGAAAAGATTTGCTGATAGGGGTTCGGTTGCTAAGGAATCGACGTATATTTACTAGCAGCAACAAGGTTTTATAATGATTGACTGGCTTTACCGTTATCCACCTTTGTATCCTGGTATTTTACTCAAGCGCTACAAGCGGTTTTTTGCTGATGTTCAACTTACTTCTGGCGAAATAGTGACAGCACACTGTCCTAATACAGGGCCAATGACTGGAGTCTCGACTCCTCAAAGTGCGGTACAGCTTTCCAAAAGTGATAATCTTAACCGCAAATTGGCTTACACTTTGGAACTAATTCAGGTACATGACAACGAGCCGACTTGGGTAGGTATAAATACTTTTTTGCCCAATCGAGTGGTAAAGCTAGCTTTGGCAAAACATCTTTTTCCAGAATTGGGTGAGTATAGCCAAATAAAGGGCGAGGTAGTTTATGGGCTAGATAAAAAAAGTCGAGTGGATTTTTTCTTAACGGGGAGTGATGAGGAACGCCCGATTTATTTAGAAGTGAAAAATACAACTTTGTCTGAGGAGAGATTAGCCTTATTTCCCGACACGGAAACTACAAGAGGACAAAAGCATTTGCGAGAACTAATGGCGCTGCTACCTCTAACTCGTGCGGTGATGCTTTATTTTATCAATCGCGGTGATTGTACCGAGTTTTCTCCTGGCGATCGCACAGATCCTGTATATGGTAAATTATTACGGGATGCGATCGCTCTTGGTTTAGAAGTTTTACCTTGTCGTTTTGACATTTCCCCCGAAGGTATCCGTTATTTGGGTTTGGCAAAACTAAAAATTTGATTACATCTAATTAGAGACTAGCAATTGCAACATCTCTACACCCATAAAACAATAAATCCATCTAGATACTGTCTAGATGGATTTGTTGGTAGTTGGCGTTAGCTAAAAAACATCCAACCAGACTGTAATGGAGAAACGACTATAGTTAGTCACCGCCCCAAAAATAGCATTCGCTATTCTGACGTTTGCTTATGCAGGAATCAAAACTGTGTCAATCACGTGGATGACACCGTTATCAGCAGCAACATCTGCTGCTGCAACTGTTGCATCATTGATTTTAACGCCATTAGAAGCGTCAATTTTTACATCTGAACCTTCAACTGTTTTAGCTGTCTTCAGTTTAGCTACATCCGCAGCTAGTACCTTCCCTGAGACTACATGATAGGTCAAAATTTTCTTGAGCTTTGGAATATCTTGAAGTAATGCGTCTACTGTACCTGCTGGAAGCTTATTAAACGCTTCATCAGTGGGTGCGAAGACGGTAAATGGCCCATCTCCTTTCAGTGTATCTACTAGACCAGCCGCTTGGATTGCTGCAACTAGTGTCTTGAAAGAACCATTATTAGTGGCAGTATCAATTATGTTGGCCATGTGCTTTACCTAGTTCTGTGTAACTTGTTACAAATCTAAACTATTTGTTTAATAAAATCTATCTATCGTTGGGCGTAAGTCAAATCAAATTTTTTATTGATATCATAAAAGTTTGTATATATTTTTATACAAATAAAGAATTATATGTACATTGTCTGGGCGAATGAGTTGCAAACACTCCTGGATGCGATCGCTGTTAACTAGTAACAGTACTGCACTCTTTTTACTAAAAAAGATGTAAGTATAGTTATATACAACAAACAACTTATCACACTAATGCTTTTAGTAATTGTGTTCAAATACGATGCAAATAGCGTAATTTTTAATTAACATCAAAAACATCCCTTCAAAAACGAAAATTTTACCTCTGCAATTGTCAATATTTTTTGACCTAGGGCGTGTCATCAATTAGGTAAACTAAAATCAGTGATGCTTGGGATAAGCCAAATAGAGTTCTAATGACTCGACGTTATGCGCTACGAGATGACCAGTGGGAGAAGATCAAAGACTTACTACCTGGACGAAGAGGATATGTGGGTGTGACAGCCAAAGATAATAGGTTGTTTGTAGAAGCAGTGCTGTACCGTTATCGGGGAGGGATAGCCTGGAGAGACCTCCCAGAGCGATTTGGAGATTTCCGAGTGATTCATACTC